>NZ_JAYRCW010000004.1:0-65830 GCF_041909755.1 Sandaracinobacter sp. | reverse complement strand
GCGCCGCCCCGCCATGCTGATCGTCACCCGGCAGGGCCGAAACCCGTCAGGGGTTCGGTCGGAGCGCAGCGGAGATAGAGCGGCGGTCCCGCAGGGAGGCGCCAAATTCCCGTCGGCAGCAGGTCCAGAAATCGAGACCGAGTTCAGAAACGCAATGGTCTGAAAGCCGAAGAAGAGGACGGAACCGCCCTACGCCGCGATCGCCCGAAGTGCCTTATCCATCGAAAAGTTTCCCGTCGTGCCGTCTTCGAACGTCACGCCGAAACATCGCGTGGTGTAGCCGGGGCCGCGATCATGCACGGGATAGAACGAAGCCGGCGCTGACGGCAGCGGCCAGTCGGTCTTGGCGCAATAGGCGACATAGGCGGCCTGAATATCTGCGAACTCGTTGCCGGAGAAAGCCTGCTTCAGCTCCTGGCCGTTGAGGATTTCCGCGAAATGCTCCTTTGCGGCAGTGACGGTCGGGAACGTCCTCCCGGTGCTGAGCGTCACTGACTTTGCCATCATAATCTCCTGTAGTGCCTCCGCAAGCGAGTCTGACCGACTACACGCGCGGCGTGATGCGTGCTGCGGTTCGGATGTCAGCGATCTGGGTGCCGAGGGCCTGAAGGTTTTGACGCATATCGTTGAACACCGGCTGTTCGGCGTCGGGATCACTGATGGTCACGATCACCGTAAACGGCACGCCTTCTTCGGGCATGATCTCGCCCGCCCGCGTCAGATATTCGACGAAGAGACGCCAGTTCGAGGATGGACCCACGCCCTGCGGGAAGGTTTTTGCCAAGACCTTCACCGGGCTCCACTTGAGATCGTGCTCGATGCGCTCCGCCTCGATCGGAGGAGCCTCCCGCCGTGACGGGAGATAGAGTGGCTCAAGCCGCCCCTTCCACCCGCCGTTGGCCTGTTCCTGCTGCAAGACAGCGTTGATGTTGACGCGCACGAACTCCGATCCGAACCGGGCGTCGAGCGGGGGCGTGGAGACGAGCGTAATCTTCGCGCGGCCACGGCACTTGCCTCCGGGACCGACCAGTGACGCCGGCCACTGGAAACGGAAGTTGATTTGCTGGTCCCGTTGGATGCGCGACGCGAAGACGAGAGTAATTGTGTGGTCACCCGTTTCCAGGATGCGATCGGCCGAAGGCGGCATTCCGAAGCCCACCATATGCTTGGCGATTGGCGCGAGCGCCTTGACCTGCAAAGGGGTCGGCATTTCGGCATGATGAACAAGCAGGCCGATCAGGGTTTCACGCGAGACCTCGCCCTCAATGGCGTGATCCAGGACAGCGGCGGTCTTCGCGGCCAGCGGCGCGGCATAGCTAGTTCCGCAGCCATCGACGATGGTGCCGTCGGGCAGGATCGAGAAAAGCCCGTGGCCGAGTTCGGGGTGCTGGGAACCCGCGCCTCCGATATGCGCCAAGTCAGGCTTGACGCCAGCGCGCAGTCCGGGACCACGCCGGCTGTAGCGCGTCGGCGCGAACGGTAGGCACCCGTCATGGCCTGGCGGGTTTAGAGCTGCGACAGCGACATTGCGCGCGCTCTCGGCCGGCGTAAGAAGGCCATCGTTGCGTGCGGTGGCGAGGTTGGCGAGCGCGGCCGTGGCGTCGGCAGGCCATTCGGGGCGAAGGTCTTGCGGCTGTATGTTGCCGGCCGAAATGAAAACGATGGCGTTGTTGCTCTCAGCGATCTGATCAAGCCGCGCTGCGTGGGGACTGTAACGATCTGGCGCCGCCGGTTGAAGGATATTCAAGCTCATGTTGAAAACGCGCACCCCATGTCGAGCGCGGGCGTCCGAAATGGCTGTCTCCATTTCGTCGAAGAATTGCGGCAAGCCATCAGGATAATAGGACGCGAAAGCTCCGGCTTTGCGTTCGTTCGGGAAGACTGCGACGTCGACCAGCTCCGCGCCGTCGGGCTCGGGGCAAATCTCCGCGCCGTTAAGCGCGCCGCCCACGGCGGCCAATCCGCCGATGAACGTCCCATGCGCAAGGTCGGTATCTTCCTCCGCGAGAACGTCCCACCGATCGATGACCCAGTCTGACAGCGCTTCCCCGATTCCGCCGTCGATGATCCCGAGCCGGGGATGACTGCGGCGGCTGTCTCGGACGGGAATAGTGACATCGGCAGGCCGCGTGCGCGCGACAGCCGTGCTGGGTCTTGCGGCCCGCACGACGATGCCAGGCAGTTCGATCCGGCGCACAAGCGGATGGCTGTCAAGGAAGGCGAGCAGCCGGACGTGTCGACCCACGTCGGGATTGAATGCGGCAAGCTCGCGCCGCCGTTCGCTGACCGGGGCATCATTCAGCCGCAGAATCGGCTGATCTCCAGACTGATCCAGTCGGACAGAGAGGATCGGCTGTTTGTGGCGACGGTTCGGCAAGCGTTCGACGGCGAGGCCGCGATCCAGCGCGGCGAAGCCGGCAACGAAGCTCTCGACAAGGCGCCGATGGCTCGGGTCGAGGCGGTCCCACTCCGAGCGCGGCGGCGGGCTGTCGAACAGTTCGACCTGATAGCTGCTGCCGGTCATCGGATTGGAGAGCCACGCCACAGCCTCATCGACGGAGAAGCTGCGCCGATCGCTCGGCCCATAGAGTTCGATCCGGTCGATGGCGCCGGTCTCGCTCTTTCGGGCAGACGGATAAGGTTCGTCCTTCTGCTTCTGCTCGTTGAAGCGCATTTCTGTGTGGGTTTCGGCCTTTGCGATCTCCGCGGCCACCTGGCGGAGTGTGCCGGGTCGGGCTTCGACGAGCATAACCCCGAGATCTCCGCCGCCAACAACAGGAGTGCGATCGTGCCGAAACAGGCTGGCGATCGGGCGATGGCTCTTGGCCCAAGCCTCACGACGAAGAATGACCTTCACGAAGCCGACATCGCCCTGTGCTTGGGCGCTGAGAACGCCAGCAATCGTGTCGATCTGGCCCATCAGCGCGGCGCGATGGGCGGTGAACTCGGCATCGCGGTGAGCGAAGAAGTCCTTCCGGCCGCCTCCGCCACCAGCGTCGCGCGCCTCCTCGTAGTTTTCAGGATTGAGGACGATCTGGATGGGACTAGCCATTTAGCGTCTCCCCATCGCCAGACTTGGCCGCTCGGCCGAGTTGACGGCTGACCGTCGATTTATCTTTGCCGGCAATCTCGCCGATGTCGGCCATCGAGAAGCCGAGGATCGGATCATCCCGCATGGCCCGAAACAGATTGCTGGAATCGTCGAACAGCAGCGCGCGGCGTTCACTTTGGACCCGAGCCGCGTTCAGCGTGGCAAATTGGCGGAGCGTATCGAGTAGCCCGCGCTTGTCTTCCTCCCGAACGGTGGTGGCCTTCTTATAGGTGCGCACGAGAGACTCGATCTCAGCGCCGGTCGAGCCCTCGGTGAACCATGCGATCAGGCGCAAATGGATGTCCGGGGCTTTTACGGGCGGCATGAAATGCGCGGCGATCGCCTTTCGCATCTCGAAGTCGGGCTTGGGGATCTCAAGCTGAACCTCGAAACGCCGCCAGACGGCCGTGTCCAAGAGTTTCGGGTGATTGGTGATGCCGATCGTGAAGCCGACATCGCGGCGCGTATCGAGATTCTGGAGAAGCGCGTTCACGACGCGCTTGATCTCGCCAACTTCCTGCGGATCGTCCCGAACTTTCGCGATCGCATCGAACTCGTCGAGCAGAAGGATGCAGCGGTGACGGTTCGCGAAGGCGAACAGGTTTCCGATATTGCGCGCGGTCGTGCCGAGGAACGACGATACGAGCCCGTCCAGCTTCACCAGCACGACGGGAAGATCGAGCTGTTGCGCGATCCAAAGCGCAAGCCTGGTCTTTCCCGTCCCCGGAGCACCGTAAATAAGACAGGTCTTGGAAGGCCGAATGTCGATTTCCGACAGTGCGTCGAAGTTAGCCCATTCTTCGATAATGGTCTCGATGGCGTGACTGACGGTCGTGTTGAAGAGCGGCGCGGTCGGTTGAATGTCCGCCGGGAAGAGAATCTCCGCCAATGGTGCGGCGGTCTCCCGATCGACAGGAACGGGCGTGTTCCGTGTCAGCGACTCCCCGGAGAGCTGCGCTTTGGAGCGCTCGATCCGGCTCGGCGAAAGCTCCTTCGTCCGATCGGCGGTCGTGAGGATGCTGGTCAGAGCGGCGGACTGCTTTGATTCCCCATCCTTAGTCAGCGCGTCGCGAAGTCGCTCGACCTGCTTACGCAGGGCGGGTGAAGCGTCGGCCATTGCCGCGCGACAGAGGGCTTGGATGATCGAGAAATGGTCCATAAGCGTTTCCCATTGGCGCATTGCACGACCGCGCCGATATGATGCATCTATATGGCTTTGCGTTGCAGATCAATAGGTGTATGGTGCAAATATACGGCGTTTCGGTGCGTGGTGCCGAGCGACTGTTGCGAGGAGGTGTAGATATGGCACCGGCAGAACACCGGATGATCGTGCGGCGCGCGGCTGGCGACTCGCAACGTCCGCGATTCGTCGATGGCGGGATCACGGCGGTCGATCCGTGGGGCAAAGCATGACCCCCGCCGCCGCACACCCTTCTCTGCGCTACCCTCGATTAGAGGCTTTGCGCCCGAGGATTTTGCGCGGCAGCCTGCCGCTATGGCCCTTCCTCGCAAGCTCCGCCGCCGCACGCCTCGTCGCTGGGCCGAATGCCCGGATGACCTGCATGACTATACCAACCGCGTCGCACCGCGCCGGGCTTCGCGCCGGTCACGCGAGGATGACGGGCCGATCATCGTCACCGATGACTGGCCGGAACAGGTTCCGATCGGCGACGCCGAGCTGCGCGCGGTCGAAGGACATATGCGGCAAGAGCTGGACAAGCTGTTCGGACCGCTGCCGTGAAGTGAGGAGTGAAGCGTCATGACCAGCGCCGCCCTACGACAAAACAAGGATGAGGCGCCGGTCGTGGCGACCGCGCGCGCCGCTCTCTACCTGCGCGTCTCGACCGGCCGTCAGGCCGATAGCGATTTGTCGATCCCCGACCAGCGCCGTCAGATCGAAGGCTATTGCCTCTCGCGCGGCTGGGAAGTCGCTGCCGAGTTCGTTGAGCCGGGCAACACCGCAACGGACGACCGTCGCCCGGCGTTTCAGGCCATGATCGACGCGGCGATGGTCAAGCCGCCGACATTCAACGTCATTCTCGTCCACAGCTTCTCGCGGTTCTTTCGCGACCAGTTCCAGTTCGAATTCTATGTCCGCAAGTTGGCAAAGAACGGTGTGCGGCTGATCTCCATCACCCAGGATTTGGGCGACGATCCCATGAGCGTGATGATGCGCCAGATCATGACGCTGTTCGATGAGTATCAGTCGAAAGAGAACGGCAAGCATACGTTGCGCGCGATGAAGGAAAATGCCCGGCAAGGCTTCTGGAACGGGGCGCGGGCGCCGATCGGCTACCGGGTGGTCGCAGCCGGGGAACGCGGCGCGAAGATCAAGAAGAAGCTGGAAATCGACCCGATCCAGACGGAGACGGTGCGGCGCATCTATCGCATGGCGCTGAACGGCATCGATAACCGCGGCCCGATGGGCCTAAAGTCGATCGCGACCTGGCTCAACGAGAACAACATCCGCACCCGCGACGGCGGGCGGTGGGGTTTGGGCGCGGTGCACATGGTGCTGACGCGGACGACCTATATCGGCCAGCACCGCTTCAACACGCGCGATCACAAGACGAGGACACCGAAGCCGGAGAGCGAGCACGCCGTCATGCAAGTGCCGGCGATCGTCTCGGAAGCGGAGTTCGAGGCGGTCCAGCGCTCGCTCAAGGCGCGCAGTCCGAAGATGATGGCGCCGATGGCGGTGGGCGGCCCGACGTTGCTCACCGGAATCTGCTTCTGCGCGTGCTGCGGCGGCGCGATGACGCTGCGCACGGGGACCAGCAGCGTCGGGCGGGAATATCGCTACTACACCTGCTCGACGAAGGCGCGGCAGGGTGCGACGGGCTGTCCCGGGATCACAGTGCCGATGGGCCGGCTCAATGAGGCCGTGGTCGATCATCTCGAAGCGCGGCTGCTCGACCCGGCGCGGCTCGAAGCTCTGATGGATCAGATCCTCGAACGCCGCGATGAGTGGGTGAACCAGCGCCGCCAGCATGTCGCCGACCTTGAGCGGCGTGCGACCGAGGCGGAAGCGAAGCTCAAGCGTCTCTATGACGCGATCGAGAACGGTGTCATCGACGTGAGCGACCCGTCGCTAAAAGATCGCATCGCCGAGCTGACCGCAACTCGCGAACAGGCCAAGGGCGATGCCGAACGCGCGATGTCGCATATCGTGAAGATCGGACCGGCGATCACGCCGGAGAGCCTCCGCGCGTTCGCGGCCGCCCTCCGCAAGAAGCTACGCAACGGAGATGGGACGTTTGCCCGCGATCAGGTGCGGGCGGTCGCGCAGCGCGTGGAAGTCGTGAGCCGGAAAGAGGTTCGTATCCGTGGACTACGGAGCGAACTGCTGCGCACCCTCACCGCCGCCTCTGGCGTAGAGGCGGCGGTGCTAGGCGTTCGTGCCTTTGAACCGAAATGGCGCACCCGACACGATTCGAACGTGTGGCCTTTGCCTTCGGAGGGCAACGCTCTATCCAGCTGAGCTACGGGTGCCTGCGCGGACGCGGCTGATGCGACGGCGGTGCGGGAAAGTCAAGGTTCAGCGGATCAGCATTCGCATTCCTGGGTGAAGATCGGGCAACAGCGACCAGAGCGCGTCGCGGTCCATCGCGACGCAGCCTTCCGTCGGCCGCCAATCGGGCTGGGCGACATGCCAGAAGATGGCGCTGCCGGCCCCCGGCACGACGGGATGGCGGTTGTGGGAGAGGATCAGGATCAGATCATAGGCGTGATCCGCCCGCCAGAGTCGTTCTGCCGAGGCCGGGCTGGGGTGGCTGACCGGCTGATTGTAGGCGGAGTCGTCTGATGCATCGCACCAGCCGTCCCACGGGCGCAGCCAGCGCCAGGGCAGCGGCGTTTGCGGCGCCGGCATTCGATCCGGGCGGATCAGCAGCCCCTCGATCCCCCATTGGCCGAGCGGGGTCGCGCCATCGCCTTCGCGCTTTTTCGCGGACGGGACCGCGCCCCCCCTGCCGATGGCCACGCGGAAGGACTGGCCAAACGCCTCCAGCGTGCCGGTTGCGGTATCGACGACAAGGGACATGGGTGTTTCCCTTGCGCGGCAATCGCGGCTGCTGCAACTGTTCCTGCGGGGCGGATCACTGGGGGATGCTGGCATGAGCAGCGAACATCTGAGCCGGTTCGTGAATCTTTCCGAGCCCGGAAGCGACGGGTATCCGACAGACCTGCCCCGCTTTGGCGCGCCGGTCGCCGCGGCAGAGCCGGACCCTGCCATCTATCCGACCCGCGATGGCGGCACGGTCGCCCTGCCCTGCTTCGAGATCGGGCTGGTGCTGGCGGGCGCGGTTTCGGCCGGGGCCTATACAGCCGGCGTGCTGGACTATCTGTGGGAGGTGCTGGACGACTGGGAGGCCGCGAAGGAGGCCGACGCCTGGGACCATGGCGCGGATTTCGGGAAGTGGCGCGTGCCGCCGCACGCCCTGCGAATCCGGGTGGTGGCAGGCGCCTCTGCCGGCAGCGTCTGCACCGCGCTGATCGCGGTTGCGGCGCAGCGGCGATTCCTGCCGGTGCGCGCGACCGAGAGCAATCTGGCCGGGCCCGACGCCCTGCGCGACGACAATCCCTTCTATGATCTGTGGGTGAACCGGCTGGATATCCGGGGAATGCTGGAAACGGGCGATGTCCCGCCGGATTCGACCTTCATGGACCTGCGCTCCCTTCTGAACAGCGGCGTGGTTCGGGCGGCGGCGGATTCGGTGCTGGCTGCGCGGCAGGGCCCGGTGGACGGGCGGGCGTTTCCGAAGCTGCGCCGCTATGTGGCGGACCCGCTGCCCGTGGCGCTGAGCATCGCCAATCTGAACGGCGTTCCCTTCCGCTATCGCTTCGAGGGGCTGGAAGGCGCGCGCTTTGCCACCATCCGCCACGCAGATGTGAAGCGCTTCTTGGTGCATGCCGTGACGGCGCCCGATCCGCACACGACGCGGCCGGGCGGGTTCGACGTGGTGGAAGGGCTGCCGACGAGCGACAGCGGGCTGAACCCCAAGGCCGCCGGCTGGGTGGCGCTGGCCGATGCGGCGCTGGCGAGCGGGGCCTTCCCTGTCGCCTTTGCGCCGATCGAGCTGCGCAAGTCCGCCGACGACTATCGCTTCGACCTGCGTCTGCGCGGCGACACCGAGGTTTCGGATGCCGGCCTGTGGGCGCAGCCCGCGACGCTGTGCGCCGGTTTTTCCACCGTGGATGGCACCATCGACCACCGGTTCGACACGGCGGACGGCGGGACGATGAACAACCAGCCTTTCCAATATGCGCGCGGCATCCTGACCGGGCCGCTGGGCGAGCTGGACGGCAAAGGGGAAACGGCGCGCAAGGCGATGGTGATCATCGACCCCTTCCCCGCCGACGAGAAGGAGGAACCCGCCGGGCTGGAAACGCCGGCCCGCGCGCCGCTGAACGTGGTGGCGGCGGCCGCCAAGCTGCTGCGGGCCTGGATCAACCAGGCGCGCTATGATGCCAATGATCTGGCGCTCGCGGCGGACGCGGAACTGTACAGCCGCTTCATGCTCTCCCCCCTGAGGGCAAGGTTGAAGGCCGATGGCAGCAAGGGCGGCACGGCACTGGGGCAGGCGGCGATCGCCAGCGGCGCCATGGGCGGGTTTTCAGGCTTTCTGTCAATCGGATACCGGCACCATGATTTCCTGCTGGGGCGGCGGAACGCGGAGAATTTCCTGCGCAACTATTTCGCCCTGCCGATGGAAAACGGGCTGTTCAACAAGGAGTGGTGGGACGCGCAGCCCGATGAGGTGAAGGCGCAGAACCTGACGCTGACGGCCGAGCCCGGCACGGCCAAGGAGGGCGAGCGGCTGATCGTGCCGTCGCTGCGCGCATCCGGCATCCGCCCGATGCGGCTGTCGGACAGCCGGCGCGCGCACGAGGAGGAGGATCGGCGCAAATCCTTTGTCCGCGAGGCGCTGGTGGAAACGTCGCCCACCTGGCCGGGCGCTGTGGACAACCGGTTCAACCCGGATTCGCTGGTGCATCTGATCGAGGGCCGGGCCGAGGCGCTGGCAGATGTGGCGCTGAGGAGCCTTGCGCCGAAACTGCCCCGCTTCGTGCGGGCGATCGTGCGGCGGGCTATCGGCAACAAGCTGGGCGCGCCTTCGGCCAACGGCTTGCGGAACGCCCTGGAAAAGCACGGACTTTTCAACCCGATGGGTTAAAGCCTGTGGCCCTGCCGATCCCGCTTGGTTTCCAGATAGCGGCTGTTGTGGGGGTTTTCGCCGAAGCTGTGGGGCAGCAGTTCCGCCACGTCGATGCCTTGGGACATCAGCGATTCGGACTTGGCCGGATTGTTCGACAGCAGCCGGATGCGGCCGACGCCCAGCATGTGCAGCATCGCGGCCGCCAGATCGAAATCGCGCTCATCCTCTCCGAAGCCGAGGCGGAGGTTGGCATCCACCGTGTCGAAGCCCTGATCCTGCAACTGATAGGCGCGCAGCTTGTTGAGAAGGCCGATCCCCCTACCTTCCTGCTGGAGATAGAGCAGGATGCCGCCGCTTTCCGCGATGCGGGCGACGGCGGCGCGCAGCTGCGGGCCGCAATCGCATTTCAGGCTGCCCAGCACATCGCCCGTGAGGCAGGCGGAATGAAGGCGGACAAGCGGCAGATCCCGTGGATTGCCGATCAGCAGGGCCAGATGCTCGGGCCCGCCGTCTGTCGGACGGAAGGCCACGACGGTGGTGTCTTCCGCGCCTTCCAGCGGCAGTCGGGCGCGGCTGGCGATCCGGAGGCGGGGTGCGCGGCGCCAGGCGAGCACGGCGGCCGCGTCTGCCACGGCGCGATCGGGCGCCGGGCCGGCGGCCCGCACCGCGAACAGCGCGGGCAGCAAGGCGGCGCGTTTCGCAAGCGCAAGCCCGGCTTCGGCGGCGGTCGCGTCCGGCCCGAGATCGCGGGTGGGGAACGGCCCCTTGAAGGGGGTTGCCAGATCATCGACCGGGTCCGCCGTTGCAAGGCTGGTGACGAGGTCGTGCCAGGGCATGCGGCTGATCGCGATCGCCCGCGCGCCGGCTGCGGCGCGCTGGTTCAGGATCTTCAGCGTTTCGGCCCGTTCCGGGGTGATTAGCAGATCGGCCCGCCCCGCGAATTCCAGCCGGGCGAGGCTGTCCGGCGTCGCCAGTTCGGCGGCCAGCAGATCGAGCGACTGGCCGCCATCTACCACGCGGATGATTTCGCCGCGGCGCAGGTCGTCCACCGCCCGCGCGAGGGCGAGATCGGAGGCCGCATCTGTCAAAGCGCGAACTCCGCGATCAGCGGGACATGATCCGACGGCCGTTCCCATCCGCGCGCGGGGACGACGGTGTTCAGCGACCGGGCGGTGCCGGCGACAGCGGGTGAGGCCCAGATATGATCGAGCCGCCGGCCGCGGTTGGATTCGGTCCAGTCCGATGCGCGATAGCTCCACCAGGTGAAGAGCTTTTCCGGCCGAGGCACGAAGCGCCGGCCGAGATCGACCCAGCCATGGCTGTCCTGCAACCGGGAGAGGGCCTCCACCTCGATGGGCGTATGGCTGACGACATCGAGCAGCGCCTTGTGATTCCACACATCTTCCGGGTGGGGCGCGATGTTGAAATCGCCCAGGATGATAGACGGTTCGGACAAGGCGCCTGACCAGTCTGTCATGCGGGCGAGGAAATCGAGCTTTTGTCCGAACTTCGGATTGAGCGCGCGATCGGGAACGTCGCCGCCCGCCGGCACATAGACATTGTGCAGCACCACCCCGGACGGCAGCCGAACCGCGATATGGCGCGCTTCGCCGTTCGCCTGCCAGTCAAAGCGGTGGACGGGTTCCAGCGGCTGCTTTGACAGGATGGCGACGCCATGGTGCATCCGCTGGCCCGCGAGGTTGAAATGGCGGAAGCCCATCGATTCCATCGCGGCGCGCGGGAAGCTGTTGTCCTCGCACTTGGTTTCCTGAAGGCAGAGAATGTCGATGTCGTGATCTGCGACCAGCTGCTCGATCAGGTGCGGCCGGGCGCGGATGCTGTTGATGTTCCAGGATGCGATGCGAAGAGACATACGAAGGCCATAGAGGAGGCGCGGGCGGCGCGTCACGCCTGAAAAGCAGGGGGCGGGTTCGCGGCCTTGCCGAAGCGGCAACGCTGAAATGGAAAGCGGCATCGCTGAAATAGATTGGCCCCCGCTCCGGGGGCATGGAGCGGGGGCCGGGTATGCGTTCGTCACGCAATCAGCAGGCTAAAAAAGGCCGGGCAACAGGGGGCAAATCCCGACGTTCCGCCTTGCTGACATTCAAGCATCTAGCAGAGGGTTTCTTGCCCGAGCCTGAATGAGCCTCTTTTCCGCGCCGTTCCGGGGTTTGTCAAACGAGATTCGGAGAAATCAAGCCGGAATGGGCCAGGATTCGGGGGAAAACAGTGTCATCCCGTCTTTCCGGGTGGTCGGACGACCGGCCTCGGGTCGCGGAACCTGAAGCTCGAATCAGCGATCGGCGCGTTGATCCGGATGTTCCCCAGTTCCACCGTTGTCAGGTTTCCCTGCGCATCCGTCACGCGCCAGCCCGACAGGCGAAGCCCACCCGGCGCGCCCGGATCCGGGGCGAGGAAAAACAGGATGCGGCCGATATCGGGCCGCTTTGGATCCTGCGCCAGCACCGCAATCTTTCCGGGCATCGGATTGTCGGCATCCGGCACCACCCGCGCGACCCTTGCCAGATCGGCATCAGGATCGAGCAGCACGCCAAGCGGGGTCTGCCGGACCGGCCATTGGGAGACCTGCGAGACCTTGTAATCGACGAAGCTGAGGCGCGAACCATCGGCCACGACCAGCGTGCTGGCCTTCGGGCCATAATCGAAGCGGATCCGGCCCGGACGCTTCATCAGCATCGTGCCGCGCGCCTGCCGGCCATCGGCCGCCGTCTGCACGAAATCGGCCTGCAGCGTCTGCGTGGCGGCGAGCGCCTTCTGCACCTCTGCCAGAGAGGTGGCGGCTTGTGCCGGGGCGGCGATCAGAAGGGCCGTAAGGGCCAAGGTTCGCAGTGTCATGCCCCGTCTGCTGCCGTGCTGGCCGTGAACTGCCGTTGAATATGGCCCACCGCCGGAAGCAGATCGGGGAAGTGCCCGATCACATGGTCCGCGCCGAGGCTTTCGACAGGCTCCGTCGAATAGCCGAACGAAACGAGCACGAGCGGCACGCGCGCGGCGAGCGCGGTTTCGGCGTCTGTCCGGCTGTCACCCACGAAGATGGCGCGGCGGCCGCCGGCCGCTTCCAGCGTGTCCGTCAGGTGGCGGGGATCGGGCTTGCGAAAGGGGCGGGAATCGGCCCCCAGCAGGGCATCGAACCGGCTGGCCCAGCCCAGTTCCGCAACCAGCTGCTCCGCCAGCGCGACGGGCTTGTTGGTGCAGACGGCGAGGCGCAGGCCCTGCCCTGCCAGCAGTGCCAGCGTATCCTCCACGCCTTCGAACGGGCGGGTGTGGGCGGCGATGTTGGCGCCATAATAATCGAGAAATGGGCGGACCCCGGCCTCCACCAGATCGGGCGTCATTCCCCCCGTGGCGGCGAGGCCCCGTTCCAGGAGCTTGCGCGCGCCATGCCCCACCATGGCCCGCACCGAGGCCGGATCGATGGCCGGACGGCCCAGCACGGACAGGGCATGGTTGAGGCTGGCGGTCAGGTCGCCGGCGCTGTCTACCAGCGTGCCGTCGAGATCGAAGATGATGGTATCTGCCTGCATGCGCCCTGCCCTAGCCGCGCAACCGCCTGCGGCAAAGCCGGCGGGGCGCTTTTCTTGGGCGGCGGGCTGTGGCAGGGCGCTGGCCATGGCATCCGTTTCCGACCGGCCCGTCGCCGCGATCATCCTTGCTGCCGGCAAGGGCACACGCATGAAATCAGATACCCACAAGGTTCTGCACCCGATCGGCGGGCGGCCGATGCTGATGCACCTGTTGGCGAGCCTGGACGAGCTCAATCCCCAGCGCCGCGTCGTAGTGGTGGGCGACAAGGCTGATCAGCTGCAGGCCGCGCTGTCGGGCAGTGATGTGCAGCTGGCCGTGCAGGACCCGCAGTTGGGCACCGGGCATGCCGTGCTGCAGGCTGAGGATGGGCTGGCCGGGTTTGCAGGCGTCGCGCTGATCCTGTTCGGTGACGTGCCGCTGGTGCGCGCGGACACGATGGCCCGTCTGGTTGCTGCCGTGAACGCTGGCGCCGCGATTGCCGTGCTGGGGTTCCGGCCGCCCAACCCGGGGGCCTATGGCCGGGTGATTGCCGACGCCGGGGACCGGATCCTGAAGATGGTGGAGGCGAAGGACGCCACGCCGGGCGAACTGGCCGTGCCCCTTTGCAATGCCGGGCTGATGGCGGTGGATGCCACGCGGCTGTTCGCGCTGCTGAAGCGTGTGGGGAACGACAATGCCGCGGGCGAATATTATCTGCCTGACATCGTGATGCTGGCGAATGCCGATGGCGACGTCTGCCGGGTGCTGGAAGCCGGCACCGACGAGGTTCTGGGCGTGAACAGCCGGGGTGAACTGGCCGAGGCCGAAGCGCTGTTCCAATCCCTGCGCCGCACCGAGCTGATGGCCGGCGGCGTGACGATGATTGCCCCCGAAACCGTGTTCCTGAGCTTTGACACCAGGATCGGGCGGGACAGCCTGGTGGAACCGAATGTGGTGTTCGGACCCGGCGTGACACTGGGCGACGGCGTGACCATCCGCGCCTTCAGCCATCTGGAAGGGGCTGATGTGGCCGGCGGCTGCGAAGTGGGGCCTTACGCGCGGTTGCGGCCGGGCACCGTGCTGGGCGAGGACGCGAAGATCGGCAATTTCGTGGAAACCAAGAAGGCGGTGCTGGGGCCGGGCGCAAAGGCGAACCACCTGACCTATTTGGGCGACGCGACGATCGGGGCGAAGGCCAATATCGGCGCAGGCACGATCACCTGCAATTACGACGGGTTCGGCAAATATCCCACCGCGATCGGCGAAGGCGCCTTCATCGGATCGAATTCGGCGCTTGTCGCGCCGGTGACCATCGGCGACGGGGCGATCGTGGCCGCCGGCAGCGTTGTCACGCAGGATGTGGCGGCGGATGCGCTGGCGCTGGGCCGCGCGCCGCAGGTTTCGAAAACAGGCTGGGCCGCGCGCTTCCGTGCCGCCGCCCTTGCCCGGAAAGGCAAGTAGCGCATGTGTGGAATCGTTGGAATCCTGGGGCAAGGGCCGGTCGCGGGTGACCTGCTCGACGGGCTGAAGCGGCTGGAATATCGCGGCTATGATTCCGCCGGCATCTGCACCCTTGTGGACGGCGAATTTGCGCGCCGCCGGGCGGAAGGCAAGCTGAAGAACCTGTCGGCCAAGCTGGCCGAAGACCCCTTGCCGGGCAGCATCGGCATCGCGCACACGCGCTGGGCCACGCACGGCGCCCCGACGGAGGACAACGCCCATCCCCACATCGTGGGCGACGTGGCCGTTGTTCACAACGGAATCATCGAGAATTTCAAGCCGCTGCGGGATGAACTTCTGGCCGAAGGCCGGGTATTCCTGTCGGAAACGGACACCGAAGTCGTGGGCCACCTGGTCGCGCGGGAACTGGAAGGCGGGAAATCGCCGCAGGAGGCGGTCGCCGCCGTGCTGCCGCGTCTGCATGGGGCCTTTGCGCTGGCGCTGCTGTTCCGGGCCGACCCGGACCTGCTGGTCGGCGCGCGGCTGGGCGCGCCGCTGACGGTGGGCTTCGGCGAGGGTGAAAACTACCTCGGCTCGGATGCGCTGGCGCTGGCCGGGCTGACGCAGCGCATCGCCTATCTGGAGGAAGGCGACTGGGTAATCGTGCGGCGCGGATCGGTGGAGATCTTCGACCGGATGAACCGGCCGGTTTCCCGCCCGGTCGTCAAGTCGGGCGTTTCCGCCACGATCACGGAAAAGGGCAATTACCGGCACTTCATGCAGAAGGAGATCCACGAGCAGCCGCTGGTGGTGGCCCAGACGCTGCAATCCTATCTGAAGCCGCTGCAGGGGCAGGTGGCGCTGCCGATCCCGGATTTCGATTTTTCCGGCGTATCCCGCGTGCAGATCGTGGCCTGCGGGACGAGCTATTACGCGGGCATGGTGGCGAGCTATTGGCTGGAGCAGTTCGCGCGGATCCCGGTGGAAATCGATTTCGCCTCCGAGTTCCGCTACCGCGAGCCGGTTCTGGAGGCGGGCGGGCTGGCGCTGTTCATCAGCCAGTCCGGCGAAACGGCGGACACGCTGGCGGCGCTGAGGCACGCCCGGGCCGAGGGGCAGAAGATTGCGGCCGTGGTGAACGTGCCCACCAGCAGCATGGCGCGCGAGGCCGACCTGCTGCTGCCCACCCACGCCGGAACCGAGATCGGCGTGGCCTCCACCAAGGCCTTCACCTGCCAGCTGGCGGTGCTGGCGGCGCTGGCCGCCAACCTGGCCCGTGTGCGCGGCAAGCTGAGCGCGGAGGCCGAGCGCGAGATCGTGACGCACCTGGCCGAAGCGCCGGCCGCGATGAACGCGGCGCTGAACCATGACGAAGCGGTGCTGGCCATCGCGCCGCTGGTGGCGAAGGCCCGCGACGTTCTGTACCTGGGGCGCGGCACGGATTTCGCCATGGCGCTGGAGGGGGCGCTGAAGCTGAAGGAGATCAGCTACATCCACGCCGAAGGCTATGCGGCAGGCGAGATGAAGCATGGCCCGATCGCGCTGATCGACGAAAATGTGCCGGTGATCGTGCTGGCGCCTTCGGGGCCGCTTTTCGAAAAGACCGTCTCCAACATGCAGGAGGTGATGGCGCGCGGCGGCAAGGTGATCCTGATTTCCGATGCCGCCGGAATTGCCGCCGCCGGCGACGGCTGCATGGCGACGCTGGAAATGCCGCAGGTGCATCCCCTGATTGCGCCGCTGGTCTATGCCGTGCCGATCCAGCTGCTGGCCTATCATGTGGCGGTGCTGAAAGGGACAGACGTGGACCAGCCCCGGAACCTTGCCAAATCCGTGACGGTTGAGTGACGGCTATGTTGCTGATCGGGCAGTATGATTCCCCTTTCGTGAGGCGGGTGGGGATCGCGCTGACCCTTTATGGGATGCCATTCCGGCAGGAAGGCCCATCGGTGTTCCGCAACGCGGACGAGATCGCCCGGCACAATCCCCTGCGCCGGGTGCCGACGCTGGTGCTGGACGACGGGCTGGCCTTGACCGACAGCATGGCGATCCTGGACGTGCTGGACGACATGGCGGGCCGGGAGCGGGCGCTGTTTCCGGTTGCCGGGCGGCCGAGATGGGAAGCCCAGCGGGCGGCTGCGCTGGCCTGCGGCATGGCGGAAAAGGCCGTCAGCCTGTTCTATGAGCGCGCCTTGCACGAGGTGACGTCTGACCTGTGGGAACAGCGCTGCATCGCGCAGATCCTGGACACGCTGGACAGGCTGGAGGCGGATTGGGCCGCACGGCCCGGCCCCTTCTGGGCCGGCGGCGCGATCGGCCATGCCGATATCGCCATGGCCTGCGCCTGGCGCTTCACGCAGGAAGCGCATCCGGGCCTGATCCCAAACGGGCGGCACCCCCATCTGGAGGCGCTTGCGGCCCGGTGCGAAGCGCTGCCTGCCTTCCGGGCGGTTTCCCAGCCCTTCTCTCCTCCGGCGCGATCCGGCCGGGGCTGATCTTCGCGCGGGCCGATCTATCAGAGTGAGAAGCAGGCTTTGTTGGCGCAGGGCCGGGCAGAGGCCTAAGGGGGCGTCATGGACTTCGACTATGATTATTTCGTGATCGGTGCGGGCTCTGGCGGGGTCCGCTCGTCGCGGATCGCGGCCGGGCATGGCGCGAAGGTGGCCGTCGCGGAGGAATTCCGCGTGGGCGGCACCTGCGTGATCCGCGGCTGCGTGCCCAAGAAGCTGCTGGTGATCGGCGCCCATTTTGCCGAGGATCTGGAAGACGCCCGCCGCTATGGCTGGGAGATCGAGGGCAAGCGGTTCGACTGGCCGACGCTGCGTGATAATGTGCTGGCCGACGTGGACCGGCTGGAGCGCGCCTATCAGTCCACGCTGGACAGCCACAAGGTGGAGACGATCCGTGGGCGGGCGACCCTGACCGGCCCGAACCGGGTGGCGGTGGACGGCCGCGAGGTGACGGCCCGCCATGTGCTGGTGGCGACGGGTGCGCGGCCGATGGTGCCGGCGATCCCGGGCGCGGATCTTGGCATCACCTCGAACGAGGTGTTTCACCTGCCCGCCCTGCCCAGGCGGGCGATCATCGTGGGCGCCGGCTATATTGCGAACGAATTCGCCGGAATCCTGCACGAACTGGGCGTGGACGTGACGCTGGTGGTGCGATCGGACACGCTGCTGCGCGGCTGGGATCGTTCGCTGGCGGACCGGCTGCTGGCGATCTCGACCGAAAAGGGCATCCAGTTCCGCTTCAACACGGTGCCGGCAAAGTTGGAGCGCCGGGACGACGGCAGCATCGCGATGACCTGCGAGAACGGCCGGGTGCTGGAAACCGACCTGCTGATCTGGGCCATCGGACGGGTGCCCAACAGCGAAGGGCTGGGGCTGGAGGCGCTGGGCCTTTCGCTGAAGCCGAACGGGGCGATTCCGGTGGACGCCGACAGCCGGAGCGCGCTGCCCTGGCTGCACGCTGTCGGCGACGTGACGGACCGGCTGCAGCTGACGCCCATCGCCATCCGCGAAGGCCATGCCCTGGCGGACCGGCTGTTCGGCAGCCGTCGCTGGCGCGTGGATCATGATTGCGTGCCGTCCGCCGTGTTCAGCCATCCGCCGCTGGCCAGCGTGGGATTGACCGAGGCAGATGCCCGCAACAGGCTTGGGGACGTTCGCATTTATACGAGTGATTTCAGGTCCATGAAGAACGTTCTTGCGGGCCGGAATGAGCGTTGCCTTTACAAGCTGGTGGTGGACGGCACCACGGACCGGCTGGTCGGGGCGCACATGATCGGGCCCGACTCGCCGGAAATTTTGCAGGCGCTGGCGATTGCCGTTAAGGCGGGCCTGACGAAGACGCAGCTGGACGAAACGGTCGCGCTGCATCCTTCCATGGCTGAAGAACTGGTGTTGATGCGATGACGAAAGCGAAGTGGACGCCGGAAAGCTGGCGCAAGGCCGAAGGCCGGCACATGCCATTGTGGCCGGATGCCGCGAAGGCGGCCGCCGTGGAAGCCGAAATGCGGAGCTTTCCGCCGCTGGTGTTCGCCGGCGAAACGCGCCAGCTGAAGGATCGGCTGGCCGATGTGGTGGCCGGTCGCGCTTTCCTGCTGCAGGGCGGGGATTGCGCCGAGAGCTTTGCGGAATTCCATCCGAACAACATCCGCGACACCTTCCGCGTGCTGCTGCAGATGGCCGTGACGCTGACGTTCGCCAGCCACATGCCGGTGGTGAAGGTGGGCCGGATGGCCGGCCAGTTCGCCAAGCCGCGGTCCTCTGACGTGGAAGAGGCCGGCGGGATCACCCTGCCCTCCTACCGGGGGGATATCGTGAACGACATCGCCTTCGAGGAAGCGGCGCGCGTGCCCGACCCCGAACGGCAGAAGCGCGCCTATATGCAGGCCGCCGCGACCCTGAACCTGCTGCGCGCCTTCGCGACGGGCGGCTATGCCAATCTGCACCAGGTGAACAAGTGGAACCTGGATTTCGTGGCCCGTTCCCCCTGGGCGGAGCGCTATGCCGAGGTGGCGAGCCGGATCGGCGAGGCGCTGGCCTTCATGGAAGCCTGCGGAATCTCGCCGGACACCGTGCCGCAGCTGAAGGGCACCGAATTCTACACCAGCCATGAAGCGCTGCTGCTGGGCTATGAAGAGGCGATGACGCGTCAGGACAGCCTGACCGGCAGCTGGGTGGACACATCCGCCCACATGTTGTGGATCGGGGATCGCACCCGGTTCGAGGGATCTGCCCACATCGAGTTCCTGCGCGGCGTGATCAACCCAATCGGCCTGAAGTGCGGGCCATCCATGAAACCGGACGAGCTGCTGCGCCTGATCGACACGCTGAACCCGGCGAACGAGGCCGGGCGGCTGACGCTGATCAGCCGGTTCGGCGCAGACAAGGTGGACGCGCATCTGCCCGCGCTGGTGCGGGCCGTGCAGCGCGAAGGGCGGCACGTGATCTGGTCGTGCGATCCGATGCACGGCAATACGGTGAAGGCCGGCTCCGGCTACAAGACGCGCCCCTTCGATCGCATCCTGGCAGAAGTGCGGCAGGTGTTCGCGGTTCATCGCGCCGAGGGCAGCTATATGGGCGGCATCCATATCGAGATGACCGGCCAGAACGTCACGGAATGCACCGGCGGCGCCGTTGCCGTCACCGACGAAGCGCTGGCGGACCGGTATCACACGCATTGCGATCCGCGCCTCAACGCCTCTCAGGCGCTGGAGCTGGCCTTCCTGCTGGCCGAGGAGCTGGCTGCCGTCCGCAAGGGCACGGCGAAGGCCGCCTGACGCCGGCTCAGGCGGGCGGCTGATCCGCCAGCAGGCGATCGGCCGCCGTCTTCCGGTGGCCGGTCGCGGGTGTCGTGCCCAGCGCCCTGCCCAGCCCGAATGCCGGCATGTTGCCATAGATGCATTCCACCTGTCCGGGGCGAAGCTCGATGGTTTCGTGGAAGATGCCGACGCTGGCGCCATCCGCGATCCCGACATTGCGCATGAAGGCTGTCCATGCCGGGCGGTGGAGCTGGCCGGCATCGCCCGCATAGCGGATCAGATCGTCGGTGGAGCGCCAGTATTGCTGCACGAGAATCCGTCGCCAGCCCACCCAGGTTTCGGCGGCGAGAAAACCTGAATCCGGATCAGCCGACAGCTCCGCGATCATCGGCCCCATCGACTTCGCGACCGGCACCCATTCCCGCATGGCCCGCCAGCGATTGACGCGCATGCCGATCAGGAACAGCACGCATGGGGCCTGAAGCGCGACCGTGTGGCGACCGAAACGGATGCTCATCCCGAATTCCTCCCGGCGGGAGCATGTTTCATTGGCCGTTGCTGTCAAGCCGCGTGCCGTCGGCGTTGCAGCGGCGGCCCGGATTGCGTATATCCGCTCCGCAAAAATCAGAACAAATGCATGTCGAGGGAGTAACGAATGAACGCACCGGTGAGCCCGAAGGACCTCTATCCTGCGGATCTGAAGTCCTGCGACTTCGAGGATCTGAAGCATGTGCCGGGGCCGGTGCCGGGGGGTTCCAGAACGCTGCGGACGATCAGGTTCCTTGCCGATCCACGCAAGATGATCGCCGAGCAGGCCGAAAAATTCGGCCCGGTGTTTCGCCGGCAGGATTATATGGGCTGGGGCGTCACCCTGCTGGGCCCGGACGCCAACGAACTGGTGCTGTTCAACAAGGACAAGATCTTTTCCAACAAGCTGGGCTGGGATCCGGTGCTGGAGCTGGTGTTCCCCAACGGCCTGATGATGATGGATTTCGATCCGCACCGGCAGGATCGCAAGACCCTTTCGGTCGCGTTCAAGCCGGCGCCGATGAAGGTTTATCTGAACGGGCTGAACGAGGGGATCGAGCGCCGGATCGGCAAGTGGAGCAGGACGGACAGCTTCAAATTCTATCCCGCGATCAAGGACCTGACGCTGGATCTGGCCGCCGGCTCCTTCCTGGGACTGCCCTGGGGGCCGGAGGCTGAAAAGATCAACCAGGCCTTCACCGACATGGTGCGCGCCTCTGTCGCCATCGTGCGGCGGCCGCTGCCCTTCACCCAGATGCGGCGCGGGGTTCAGGCGCGGGCCTATATGTGCGACTTCTTCGCGAAGGAGATCCCGAACCGCCGCGGCAAAGAGGGCGATGATTTCTTCACCCAGTTCTGCAACGCGCGGGACGAGGACGGCAACCTGCTGGGCGACCAGGCGATCATCGACCATATGAACTTCCTGATGATGGCGGCGCACGACACGCTGACATCCTCCATCACCTCGCTCGTCTATTGTCTGGGCATCAACCCCGAGTGGCAGGAGAAGCTGCGCGAGGAGGTGGACGGTGTGCGGGCACGGCATGGCGACGTGCTGCCCTATGAAGCGCTGGGCGAGCTGGAACTGGTGGAAATGGCCTTCAAGGAAGCCCTGCGGCTGGTGCCCCCGGTGCCGATGATGCCGCGCCGCGCGATCAAGGATTTCGAGTTCCAGGGCTACCGGATTCCGGCTGGTTCCGGCGTGGGCATCAACCCGCTCTATACCCACCATATGGAAGAGCATTGGCCCGAACCGGAGCGGTTCGATCCGCTGCGCTTCACCACGCAGATGTCGGCCAACCGGCACAAATATGCCTGGGTGCCGTTCGGCGGCGGGGCGCATATGTGCCTGGGGCTGCACTTCGCCTACATGCAGGCCAAGGCCTTCTTCTTCCGCCTGCTCTCTGAACGGCGGATCGTGCTGCCGGACGGCTATACCAGCGAGTTCTGGATGGTGCCGATCCCGCGCCCGAAGGACGGGCTGCCCGTCAGAATGCTTCCCCGCTGAGGCGCCGGAGGCGTTCCTTGGCGAGCGCCTCCACCCGCCCTTCCGCGATCGCATCGCGCAGGCCCTGCATCAGCTGCTGATAGTGCCAGATGTTGTGCTGCGTCAGCAGCATCGGGCCCAGCATTTCTTCCGCCTTGAACAGGTGGTGCAGATAGGCCCGGCTGTAATGCGCGCAGGTGGGGCATGGGCACTCCGCATCGAGCGGGCCGGTATCTTCCGCATGGCGGGCATTCCTGAGGTTCAGCGTGCCATCCATCACGAAGGCCTGGGCGGTGCGGCCCGAACGGGTGGGCAGCACGCAATCGAACATGTCCACCCCGCGCAGCACCGCGCCGATGATGTCCGACGGCTTGCCGACGCCCATCAGATAGCGCGGCTTGTCGTTCGGCAGCAGATCGGGTGCGTAATCCAGCGCTTCCAACATCGCCTGCTGGCCTTCGCCGACCGCAAGGCCGCCGATCGCATAGCCTTCGAAGCCGATCTCGATCAGCCGTTCGGCGGATTCCCGGCGCAGATCCGGAAAGAGGCTGCCCTGCTGGATGCCGAACAGGGCAGGCGCAGGGTTCGCTTCGAACGCGTCGCGCGAGCGTTTCGCCCAGCGCATCGACAGGCGCATGGAGCTTGCGGCCTGTTCGTGGGTGGCCGGGTGCTTCGTGCATTCGTCGAACGCCATCACGATATCCGACCCCAGCAGGCGCTGGATTTCGATGGAGCGTTCGGGGGAGACGAAATGCTTCGAGCCATCGACATGGCTCTGGAAGGAAACGCCTTCTTCCGTGATCTTCACAAGGCTCCCGAGGCTCATCACCTGGAAACCGCCGCTGTCTGTGAGGATCGGCTTTTCCCAGTTCATGAAGCGATGCAGCCCGCCCAGCCGGGCCATGCGCTCTGCCCCGGGGCGGAGCATCAGGTGATAGGTGTTGCCCAGGATGATGTCCGCGCCGGCGGCCCGCACCTGTTCGGGGTGCATGCCCTTCACGGTGGCGGCGGTGCCCACCGGCATGAAGGCAGGCGTGCGGATGGTGCCGCGATCCGTCTGGATCGTGCCCGTGCGGGCGCGGCCGTCTGTGGCGTGAAGCTGGAAATCGAACATGGTTGCGGCAGCGCTTAGGGCAGCAGCAGCGACGAGTCACCATAGCTGTAGAAGCGATAGCCATGCGCGATGGCGTGGGCATAGGCCGCCTGCATCCGATCCAGCCCCATCAGCGCGCTCACCAGCATGAACAACGTGCTTTTCGGCAAGTGGAAGTTCGTCATCAGCCCGTCGATGGCGCGAAAGCGATAGCCCGGCGTGATGAAGATGTCCGTGGTGCCCGTGAACGGCTCCAGCCCGGAGGATTCGAGCAGGCGCAGCGAGGTGGTGCCAACGGGGATGATGCGCCGACCTTCCGCCTTCGCCGCCTTCAGCCGGGCCGAGACATCGGCTGGCACATGGCCCCATTCGCTGTGCATGCGGTGATCCGCCGTGTCTTCTGCCTTCACGGGCAGGAAGGTGCCCGCGCCCACATGCAGTGTCACCGTTTCCCGCGTGATGCCGCGCGCGTCCAGCGCGGCCAGCAGATCGGCGGTGAAATGCAGCGCGGCGGTGGGGGCGGCGACCGCGCCGGGATCGCGGGCAAAGATGGTCTGGTAATCGCGGGTGTCGGCCTCGTCGATGCCCCGCTTGCGGGCGATATAGGGCGGCAGCGGCATCCGGCCGGCACGCTCCAGCGCCACTTCCAGCGGCTCGCTGCTTTCGAAACGCCAGTGGATTTCGCCGCCCTCAGCCTTGGACAGCACGATACCGTCCAGATCGGGGCCGAAACGCACCCGGTCCCCCGCCTTCAGCCGCCGGGAATTGCGAACGAACGAGAGCCATTCATAGGGGCCCAGCCGCATGTGCAGCGTGACATCGATGGTCGCTTCGCCCTTCCGGCCCGAAAGCTGGGCCGGGATCACCCGCGTGTCGTTCGTCACCAGCACGTCGCCCGGCGACAACAGCGCGGGCAACTGGTTCACGATGTGATCGGAAAGGCCCTGTGGCGAAACCCGCAGCAGCCGGGCGGAATCGCGCGGAACGGCCGGACGCAGGGCGATCCTGTCCTCTGGCAGCACGAAATCGAAATCGGCGACGCGCATGGGCGCAGCCTCAGTTCTTCGGCTGCTGGGCCTGTTGCAGCAGCTTGGCGGCTTCCTCGGCGACGGGATCGGTCGCGGCCTTCGGTGCCGGGAAGGCGGGCGGGGCCTTGTTGTCTGCCGCGATGGAGGCCTGCAGGATGCGCGACGGATTGGCGGGCGGCTCGCCCCGTTCGATCGCGTCCACCCACTGCATGCCCGAAAACACCCGGCCGAACACGGTGTAGGTGCGATCCAGCCTGAGAAGCGGCTGGAACATGATGAAGAACTGGCTGTTCGCGCTGTCCGGATCCTGGGTGCGGGCCATCGAAACGGTGCCGCGCACATGCGGCAGGTCGTTGAACTCGGCCTTCAGGTCCGGGAGGTCTGAACCGCCCTCCCCCGTGCCCTTGGGATCACCGGTCTGCGCCATGAAGCCGTCGATCACGCGGTGGAACAGGATGCCGTCGTAGAAACCGCGGCGTGTCAGCGTCTTGATCCGCTCCACATGGGCTGGCGCCACCTGCGGGCGTAGCAGGATCGCGACGCGACCACCGGTGGAGAGATCGAGATACAGGATGTTTTCCGGATCCATCAGCGGCGATGGCGAGGTTGCGACCACCGTGGGCGGCGCCTTGCCGGCATCCGCCTTCGGGGCGGATTCGTGCGGCAGCTGGCCGGCGAGGGCGGGCGAAGCGAAGGCCAGCGCAGCGGCTGCGAGCAGGAGGCGGATCATGAAAATGGTTTCTCGCTGGCGGACTGTTTCGGCAGGCTGAACGGCAAGAGATCAGCCCTTTCTGGCATTTGCGGCGATGCGTGCCTGCACTTCGGCGGCGATGCCTGCAGACACGAACTTGTCGATTACGCCGCCGTATGTGGCGATTTCCTTCACCAGCCGCGAAGCGATGGGTTGAAGCGCGACATCCGCCATCAGGAACACGGTTTCGATGTCCGCGTTCAGCTGCTGGTTCATGCCCGCCATCTGGAATTCATATTCGAAGTCCGCAACCGCGCGCAGGCCGCGCACGATCACGGATGCGCCCTGCTGTTCTGCAAAGTGCATGAGAAGGGCATCGAAGGACACCACTTCCACATTGCCGATGTGGGCCGTTTCCCGGCGGACATGGCCGACCCGCTCCTCCAGCGAGAACAGGGGCGACTTGGACGGGTTGGTGGCGACGCCGATGATCAGCTTGTCCACCAGCTTCGCGCCGCGCGCGATGATGTCCATATGCCCCAGCGTGATGGGATCGAAGGTTCCGGGATAGACACCGATCCGCATCAGCGGTCCCTTTCGATTGCGAAGCGGGCGATGGCGCGCAGAAGATCCGCTTCCGGGCCGAAGCCCTGGAGATGGTGGATGGCCTGATCAATCAGCATTTCGGCCTGCTTGCGGGCGCGTTCCACGCCAAGCAGCGAGACGAAGGTGGATTTGCCCCGCCCTTCATCCTTGCGCAGCGCCTTGCCGGCCGCTTCGGCGTCGCCCTCAACGTCGAGCAGGTCGTCCGCGATCTGGAAGGCGAGGCCCAGATCCCGTGCATAGCCCTTCAGCTTCAGCCGCGTCTGCGGGCCGACCTTGCCCATGATGGCGCCGGATTCGACCGCGAAGCCGATCAACGCCCCGGTCTTCAGTTGCTGAAGCCGGGTGGTGGTGGGCAGGTCGAAGGTGGCATTCTCGGCCTCGAGATCCATCATCTGGCCGCCGGCCATGCCGGCCGGGCCGGATGCGCGGGCCAGTTCCAGCACCAGTTCCGATCGCACGAAGGGGTCCTCGTGCGTCGCTTCATCCGCCAGAAGCTCGAAGGCGACGGCGAACAGGCTGTCTCCGGTCAGGACGGCGATGGCTTCGTCGAACGCCTTGTGGACGGTCGGCTTGCCGCGCCTGAGGTCGTCGTCGTCCATGCAGGGCAGATCATCGTGGACGAGGCTGTAGACATGGACCAGCTCGATCGCGAGGGCGACGCGCAGGGCGCGTTCCCTGTCGACGTTGAAAAGGTCGCAGGCTGCCACGACGAGCAGCGGCCGCATCCGCTTGCCGCCGCCGATCACCGAATAGCGCATCGCTTCATAGAGGCGGCGGCGGGGATCTTCCGGCAGGGGGAACAGCCGGTCGAACCGGGTATCGACGGCTTCGCTGATGGCTTCGAGCGCGGGTTTCAGATGGTGGTTTGCTTGCATGGGATCCGTTCAGCCGGGAAAGGGGGTTTCGCCGGCAGGGCGGCCGTCGGGGTCGATCTGGAGCTGGGCGATGCGGGCTTCGGCCGCCGACAGCCGGGCTTCGCAATGGGCCTTCAGCGCCTGCGCTTCCTCGTACAGGCCGATGGCGGCTTCCAGCGGGGCATCGCCGGATTCCAGCTGCTTCACGATCGCCTCGAGGCGCTGCAGCGCGGCTTCGAAACTCAGCGTGGAAATGTCGTCTGTTGCGGCCATACACTCTCCGGCTTGGGCCTTTGGACGGCGGCGGTTGGCCGGTCAAGCCATCTGCGCCACTTGCCCGGCCCGCCCCCCGGTCCTAGCGTTCGCCGGCACATTTCAAGGAGCCCTCTTTTGCGCCAGTTCGCCCTTGCCGCCCTGCTGATGTCCATGCCGGCCGCTGCCGCCGTTCCGCTTGCAAAGGTGGAGGCGGAAGCCAACGCGATCGAGGCGAAAGTGATCGGCTGGCGGCGCGACATCCACCAGCACCCCGAACTGGGCAACCGCGAGGTGCGGACGGCGGCCCTGGTGGCGAAGCATCTGCGCGCGCTGGGCTATGAGGTGCGGGAAAAGGTGGGCGTGACCGGCGTTGTCGGCGTGCTGAAGGGCGGCAGGCCCGGCGGCGTGGTGGCGCTGCGGGCGGACATGGACGCCCTGCCCGTGAAGGAGGCGACCGGCCTGCCCTTCGCCTCCACCGCCACGGGCACCTATAATGGCGCAACCGTGCCGGTGGCCCATGCCTGCGGGCATGACGCGCATGTCGCCATGCTGATGGGCGCGGCGGACGTGCTGGCGAAGCTGAAGGCCGATGTGCCGGGCACGGTGGTGCTGATCTTCCAGCCCGCCGAGGAAGGCCCGCCCCCCGGCGAGAAGGGCGGCGCGCAACTGATGAAGGACGAAGGCGCCATCGCCTCGCCCGTGCCGGATGCGATCTTTGGCATCCATGTATGGCCGGCGCGGGCGGGCACGCTGGCGTGGCGGCCGAAGGGCATGATGGCCGAAGCACGGCGGGTGAAGATCACCATCGACGGCAGCCAGACGCACGGCGCGCAGCCCTGGCGCGGGATCGACATCATCTCGCAGGCGGCCACGACCATTCAGGAGGTGAACAGGCTGACGGCGCGGACGATCGACCCGACCAGTTTCCCGACCGTGCTGACCATCGCCACCGTGAATGCCGGGGTTCGCTTCAACATCATTCCCGACCAGCTGGAAATGGGGGGAACGATGCGCACCTTTGATGTGGCGCAGCGCGACCGTCTGATGGCCGACGTGACGAAAATGGTGGATTCAGTGGCACTTGCCTATGGCAGCAAGGCGAAGACCGAGTTTTTCCTGTCGGGCCCGCTGACCTATAACGAGCCTGCCCTTTCGGACTGGCTGCAGGGGCCGCTGACAGAAGCGGCGGGGACCGGCAACATCAATCCGGCCGCCACGCCGGTCACACCATCCGAGGATGTGAGCGTGTTCATGGAGGCTGTCGGCGGCGTCTATTATTTCCTGGGCATCAGCCCGGACGGCGTCTCGGCGGAGGACACGCCGCCCAATCACAGCCCCTTCTTCACCGTGAACGAGAAGGCGCTGACAACGGGGGTGAAGGCGCATGTGCTGAGCGCCATGCGCTTTCTGGAACAGCAGCCCCGCCGCGACCGGCCCGCAAACTGACGGATGAAGGGGCCGGTGCGGCCCGTGCCGCACCAACCCCCCGCAGCAAGCCCGTCAGGCAGCGACGACGCGCAGGCGGCGGCGGGCAGAGGCGCCGACCAGGCCGAAACCGAAGATCATCATCGCCCAGGTCGCCGCTTCCGGCACCCCGGCCGTCACTTCGGTGACGCTGATCGTGGTGAGCGGCGTGAGCGCGGCATAGCCGCCGCCGGGATTGTCGACGCTGTTGGTGATGCCCGGCCCGCCATAGTCATAGAGATTGTACGACACGCCGCCGGCGGTGAAGGAGATGCCGTTGATCGTGAAATAGGGGGCGCCGGCCAGCAGGGTCTGGTTGGCAGATGCAAAGCTGCTGAGGCCCGTGATCATGTTGCCGTTCAAAAGGCCGTCGATCCCGACGACGGTCGACGGCGCGCTATCCAGCGTGTGGAAGTGCCCGCTGCCCGTGTAGCCCGGTGCAGTGAAGTTGAACAGGTAGGTTGCGGACATCGCCGGCGTGGCCATTGCCACCACCAGGCCGGCAATCACGGCGCGTGCGGACTTCATGTTCATTTTGCGACCCCTTGTGCTTTTCCTTGTTCTTGTCAGCACAATGGCGCAGGCCGTGTTGCAATTCCATTTAAAATTCTAATTGTAAATCAATATATTAATACTGTTTCACAATGTGAAATCCGAATTCGGTCATGCCGCTCCGGCAGCCTTGGCGCGTTCTTCGGCCTCCAGTTCCTTGCGGCTGAGCTTGCCGATCATCGTCTTGGGCAGGCTCTCCCGGATGTCCACGCCGACGACCCGTTCATGCTTGCCCAGATGGCCGTTCAGCCATTTCAGCAGCTCGTCAGGGGTGGCGACGGCTTCGTCTGCGAGCGTGACGAAGGCCTTCGGCCGTTCGCCCAGATAGGCGTCCGGCACGCCGATCACGATCGCCTCCTTCACTGCCGGGTGGGTGTAGAGCACATCCTCCACCTGGCTGGGGAAGACCTTGAAGCCGCCGACGATGATCATGTCCTTCAGCCGGTCGACGATGCGGTAATAGCCGTCGGCGTCCACATCTGCGACATCGCCCGTGCGCAGGAAGCCGTCAGCGAAGACGCCGACATTGTCGTGCTTCCAATAGCCCTTCATCATCTGCGGGCCGCGGAAGGCCAGTTCGCCGTTCGCGCCTGGCGCAGCAGGCTTCGTGGGGTCGTCCTTGTCCAGCAGGCGGATTTCCGTGCCGGGCACGGGCTGGCCGATGGTGCCGGGCTTGCCGCCCGAATAAGGGTTCGCCGCAACCACGCCGGAGCTTTCCGTCAGGCCATAACCCTCGATCAGCTTTGCGCCCGTCGCCGCCTCGAACGCGATCTGCAGCGGTTCCGGACATGGCGCACCGCCCGAAATGCAGATGCGGATCGAGCTGAGGTCGTAGCGGCCGAGCTGCGGGTGATCGAGAAGCGCGCGATACATGGTCGGCACGCCGGGAAGCGCGGTGATCTTCGTGCGCGCGATGGTTTGCAGTGCGGCCTTCACCTCGAACTTCGGCAGCAGCACCATCTGCGCACCCTTCAGGATGGTGCGGTTCATGATGCAGGTGTGGGCGAAGATGTGGAACAGCGGCAGCGCGGCCAGGATGCGGTCCGGCGCGTCCGGCTGATCGTCTATGGCGTTCACCTGCTGCGCATTGATCGAAAGGTTCGCGTGCGTCAGCATGGCGCCCTTGGGCGCACCCGTGGTGCCGCCGGTATATTGCAGCAGCGCGACTTCGTCCGTGGTGGGGGTCGGCCCCTGCGGCTGATACTCCGCACCGGCCAGCAGGGTCGCGAACGGCACATGCCGCTCATCCTGTTCGAAGCGGCTGCGCTCGCTGCGTTTGAACAGGCGATAGAGGAGCGATTTGGCCGGCGGCAGTGCTTCGGCCACATTGCCGATCACCAGCGCCTTCAGGCGGCTGGACTTCAGCACCGCTTCGATCGTGGGCAGCAGGGCCTTGGCATCCAGCGTGACCATCACATCGGCCTCGCTGTCCTCCACCTGGTGGCAGAGTTCATCGACCGTGTAGAGCGGCGAGAAATTGGCCAGCCGGGCGCCCACCGTCCAGGCGGCGTAGGCGGCAATCACATAATGGGGGCAGTTGGGCAGGAACAGGCCAACGGTGGAGCCGGGCCCGATCCCCATGGCGCGGAACCCGGCCGCCGCCTTGCGCACCTGTACCGCCAGTTCGCCATAGCTGGTGACGGCGCCCATGAAGTCGATCGCAGGGGCATCCGGCAGCCGCGCGGCGGTGCGGAACAGCAGGTCCGGCATCCAGCTGGGTTCGAACACCGTGTCCAGCGGCGTCGGGTGGTCATATCTCGGCATGATCGTGTCAGGGCTTTCGGGTTGCGGTGATGCGGATCTTCACGGGAACCGGAAACGCGACCCACGCCCCCGGGGCGTCGCTTTCCATCCCGATCCGGAAACTGCGGCGGTCGAGGCTGGTCTGACCGGTCATGACGGCGGTGTTGCCCTGGATCGCAAGCGTGAAAGGAAGCGAAACCGGAACGCTGACGCCGCGCAGGCTGAGCGTGCCTTTCGCCAGATACTGGCCGGGCTTCACCTGCGTGATGCTTGTGGATTGAAAGCGCGCGACCGGGTTCTTCTTCACATCGAACCAGTCCGCGCCGGGCAGGCTTGCGTTCACCGTCTTGTCGTTGGTCGTCGCTGCCGCAAGATCGATGCTGACATCGACACGCGCCTGCGCCAGCTTCGCCGGATCGAACCGGATGGCGGCGCTGAACTTCGGGAACCGTCCCTCGACCGCCTCCCCGTTCCAGCCCGGGCTGAAGGCGATGCCGGATTGCGCAGGCACCACGAGCCAGTCGCTGGCGGCCGCCGGGGCGGCCACCAGCAGGATCAGGAGGGCGGCGATGGCCCGCATCAGGCCGCCGTCTTGCGCAGGAACGGCAGCATCCGGGCCAGCACATCGTCCCTGTCGAGGAAGTGGTGCTTCAACGCCCCGCCCACGTGCAGCACGAACAGGCCGACGCCGATGAACGCCATCACCTCATGCGCTTCGGAAGCCGCGCCGCTGATCGCCGCGCTGGTCGCGACAGGCAGGTGCGGCCATTCGAAGAGCCCGAAATACATGGTCGGGAAGCCGAGCGGGCTTGCCGACACCATCACCCAGCCCGACAGCGGCACGAGGATCATGATGGCGTAGAAGCCCACATGGGTGACCTTCGCCAGCAGCCGTTCGATCGAAGTCATGTGCGCGGGCAGCGGCGGCGCCCCCGCCGTCAGCCGCAGGGCAAGCCGCGCGAGACTGAGGACGAGAACGGTGAGCCCGAAGCTCTTGTGCAGTTGCACGATCGTGAAGCCCAGCTGCTTCTGCGCGGCGGTTGCGTCGGGCTTCAGCAGGTCCTCCATCAGCAGGCCGCCGACGAAGTTGCCGATGATGAGAAGCGCGATCAGCCAGTGAAGGGTGATCGCGACGCGGCTGTAGCTGCTGCGGGGCGCGCTCACTTCTTGAAGAACTCGGCTTCGATGATCACCTTGATCTCGTCGCCCAGCGGCCCCTGAAGTGCGGCCGAGCCGAAGTCGGAGCGCTTGAAGCTGCCGGTGGCGCTGAAGCCGAGGACCGGAATCTTGCGCATCGGATGCTCCTTCGCGCCGTTCAGCGTGACATCCAGCGTGACCGGCTTGGTGACGCCCAGCAGCGTGAGGTCGCCCGTCAGCTTGCCGGTGGTCGCGCCCGTCGCCGTCAGCCCGGTCGACTTGAAGGTGATGGTGGGGAACTGGCCTGCCTGCAGGAACTTCTCAGCGATCACCTTGTCGAAATCCTCCTTCTCGGGGAAGGGAAAGTCGGTGCGAACGGATTTCGGATCGATCGTGACGGTGACGGCGGAGTTGGTCGGCACCTTCGGATCCAGCGTGATCGTCGCATCGAAGCTGGCGAAGCGCGCGGTGTAGTTCGAAAGACCGAGGTGGCTGATCGTGAAGGTCAGGCTGCCGTGCGTCTTGTCGAGGCCATATTCGCCCGCGGGCACGCCGAGCGGCGCGGCCTGCGCCAGAAGCGGCGCTACGGGCGCCATGGCGAACATGGCCGCAGCCGCGATCATCGAATGGACAAGCTTCATCATTGCCTCCTGCATCGGAATTGACAGGCGCTGATGCTAGTCGGCAGCCCCCCGACCGACAAGGCCGGCCGGGGGATAGAACATCTATGGGGCCCCTCAGGCGGCCGCGAGTTCCGGGTTTGCCATCGCGAACAGGGTGCGCATCTGCGACAGCGAGAAGAGGTGCGCATAGACAAGACCAAGCATGCCGTTCTGCACCATCTTGCGGGCCTGATCGCCGCGGATATTCTGCAGCTTCTGTTCGTCGATCATCTTGAAGCCGGCGAAGGTCGCGGGCTGGTCCATGCCGGGGTTCTGGATCTGGGCCTGGCCGTCCATCAGCAGGCCAAGCTTGTTCAGCTCGTCCATGAAGCTCTTGGTGCGGGCGATGGCCTGTTCGAACTGCTCGCAGAATTGCAGCACATTCTTCGTGGCCTGCGTGGGTTGCTTGTCCGCGTCGAACAGCTTGTTGTCCCCACCGTCCACAACCAGGCCGGCCTGATCGTCGAACACCAGGCTGAGCACATTGGCGTCGGGCGTCAGCCGGGCCAGCATGAAGGGGTGGCGACGGATATAGGCCGGGACATAAGTGCCCTCCATCCACCTGCCGTCGGCATCTACGAACAGGTTCTCGCCCTCGCGCAGGCCGACAAGCGCCAGCGGAACGCCCTCAGGCCCGTCCGAAAAGACGATCGGGTAATGGCGCTGGGCCGACACGAATTCGTCAACCGTGATCGGCACGGCATGGGTGCCGCGCGCGAACTTCAGTTCCGTGCGTTCGACAAGGCCATGATTGGCGTGCAGGTCAGAGGTCAGCGGAATGAGGTTCTGGTAGAAAAGGGGAAGCGGGGCTGCGGGTTGGCTGGCCATCTGGAATTCCTGCTTGATCCTGTGGAAGGCGCCGCGCAGTTCGCCACGGCATGCCGGTTTTGGCGGCGGCTCTAGCGCGGCATCAGGCGGGGCGCAAGCAAGCCGCCGTCAGGCGAACAGCTTGCCCGGATTCAGGATCCCCTGCGGATCGAGCGCGGCCTTGATCGCGCGCATGGCGGCAAGCTTCGCTGGATCGCCAAGGCGCGCCAGTTCCGCCGCCTTCAGCGTGCCGATGCCATGTTCCGCCGAGATCGAGCCGTGGAAGCGGGCGATCAGATCATGCAGCTGCGTGCGGGCCTGTTCGCCGTCCTGCTTCAGCCAGCCGGCCGGCGCCCCGACGGGCGGCAGGATGTTCCAGTGCAGATTGCCGTCGCCCATGTGGCCGAAAACGAAGGCGCGGGTTCCCGGATGCGTGGCCGCCAGCAGGCGAACGGCTTCGGCATGAAAGGCCGGCACATCGGCAACGGCCACGGAAATGTCGTTCTTGATCGAGCCGCCGTCGCGCTTTTCGGCCTCTGGTATGGATTCCCGGATCGCCCACATGCCGCCCGCCTGCGCATCCGACGCGGCGATTGCGGCATCCTCCACCTCGCCCGCGTCGATGGCGGCGGCGAGAACCGATTCCATCACCGACGGCGGCGCGCCCAGATCGATCAGCACATGATAGCGATGCGCGCCGGACAAGGGCGACCGGAGCGCGGGCATGTGATGGAGCGTCAGGTCATGCGCCTCGGCCGAGATCAGCTCGAAGCTCTCCACCGTTTCGCCCGCTTCGGCGCGAAGCCGCCGGAGCAGCGCCAGCGCCTGTTCGGCCGAGGCCAGGCCCGCCCAAGCGGTTGTCCGCTGCGTGAGCGCGGGCGCGAGCCGCAGCGCAACGCGGGTGACGACGCCAAGCGTTCCTTCCGCCCCGATCAGCAGCTGTTTCAGATCATAGCCGCTGTTGTCCTTCCTGAGCGCCGACAGCTGGTTCAGCACCGATCCGTCGGGCAGCACAGCCTCCATCCCCAGCACCAGCGACCGCATCGTGCCGTGCCGCAGCACCTGCACCCCGCCCGCATTGGTGGAAACCAGCCCGCCAACGGTGGCGCTGCCCTTTGCACCCAGCGACAGCGGAAAGCGGCAACCCGCTTCCTCGGCAGCCGAATGGACATTGGCGAGGATCGCGCCTGCCTCCGCGACCATGGACAGGCCGGCCGGGTCGATCGATTCGATCGCCGCCATGCGGCGCATGGACAGGACCACAACGGGCCCAACCGGCTGCGGTTCCGGAACGCCGCCGCCGACAAGGCCGGTGTTGCCGCCCTGCGGCACCAGCCCCACGCCATGACGGCCCGCCCAGCGGACAATGCTGACCACGTCCGCCGTGCTGCGCGGCAACAGAAGCGCATCCGCCCTGCCCGTCTTCTGGCCGCGCCAGTCCGTCAGGTGCGGGGCGAGATCTTCCGGTGCCGTGCGGACGATATCGGCCGGCAATTCGGCGAGCGCGGCCTGCGGCAGGCTGGACATCCCCGGCCCGCCTCAGTCCTTCACCAGTTTCTCGATCTTGGCCTGAAGCGCCCGAAGCTCGGCCTTCAGGGCCTTCACATCGTCTTCGGCTTCGGGGGCCGCCTGCGGTTGCGGCGCGCCGGGCTGCGTTCCCCACATGTCGGCGGCAGCCTTCATCATCGCCATGTTCTGGCGGGCCAGCGCCTCGAACGGGTTCGAGCCGCCCGCCATCATGCCCATCATGGTGCTGCGCACCTGTTCCTGGTTGCGGCGGAAGGCTTCCATCGAAGCCTCGAGATAGTGCGGCACCATCGCCTGCATCTGATCGCCGTACATGGCGATCAGCTGGCGCAGGAAGCTGACGGGAAGCAGGGTCGTGCCCCTATTCTCTTCCTCGACGATGATCTGGGTGAGAACGCTGTGGGTGATATCGTCGCCGGACTTGGCGTCCACCACCTTGAACTCGCGTCCCTGCCGCGTCATCGCAGAGAGATGTTCCAGCGTGATGTAGCTGGAGCTTTCCGTGTCATACAGGCGGCGATTCGCGTATTTCTTGATGATGACGGGGGCGGCATCGCCTTCGGTGGATTGGGGCATTGGTTCCGATCCGGGAGAAAAATGGAATGGAAACCGACTTAGCATGTGCAGCAAGGGGCCGCAAACGGCGTGCGTTTGCAGCCGTGCTGCGCAGCATCGGCGTCCGGCATGACTGAGCGGCGCAAGGGCCGCGGGCGCGGGCCGCATCCGCTGCCCCTGTTCCTGTCTCTGGCCAGCCGGAAGCTGGGCGACGATCCGGAGCGGTTGAAGGCGGTTCTGGACGGGCTGAACCGTTACCAGTCTGCGCCGCCGACGGCGCCGATGCCGCCGATGGCCGAACTGGCCCGGCGGGGCGGCGTGCGGCTGCTGGAGGCGGGCGGGCCTGTGGACGGGCCGCTGCTGGTGGTGATCCCCTCGCTGATCAATGCGCCGGCCGTGCTGGATCTGGCGCCGGGCCGATCGCTGGTGCGGCACCTGGCGGCCGAAGGGCATCATGTGCTGCTGCTGGACTGGGGGCCGATGGGCCGGAGCGAGCGCAGGCTGGGCATGGCCGGGCTGGTTTCCGCGCGGCTGATGCCGTTGCTGCGCCAGCTTCCGGGGCAGGTTTCGCTGCTGGGCTATTGCATGGGCGGCACGCTGGCCGTTGCCGCCGCACAGCTTCTGGGCGCGCGGCTGAACCGGCTGGCGCTGATCGCGGCGCCCTGGCACTTCGACGGCTTCCCGGCAGAGGCGCGCCGCGCGGCGCTGGAGACATGGACGACGATAAGGCCGCTGGGCGCGGGCCTGGGCGCGGTTCCCGTGACGCTGCTGAACCCGCTGTTCTGGAGCCTGGACGAGGACGCCGTGCTGGCGAAGTTCGAGGCGCTGTCCCGCCGCCCGGCGGATGATCCGCATGTCGGCTGGTTCGCGGCCGTGGAGGACTGGGCCAACAGCGGCGCGCCCCTGCCCCTGCCCGCCGCGCGGGACATGTTCCTGAAGGCGTTCGGCGCAGACCGGATCGGGCGCGGCCTGTGGCGCGTGGGCGGGCAGGCGATCGATCCGGGCGCGATCACCGCCCCCATCCTGGATTTCGGGGCGACGAAGGACCGCATCGTGCCGCCGGCCGCGCGCCTGCGCAGGGCTGGGATCGACCGCCGCGACGTCAATTCCGGGCATGTCGGCATGGTGGTCGGCTCCGGCGCGGCCGAAACCCTGTGGGTGCCGCTTTCAAACTGGCTGCACGGCCGCTAGAGCGGGGCGGAAACGGCCCCGCCGCGCGGTTCCCCTCGCCGGGCCACAGGACCACGAAAGGACGCCCCGATGACCGAAGTCGTGATTGCCGCCGCCCGCCGCACCCCTGTCGGCAGCTTCATGGGCAGCTTCGGAAGCACGCCGGCGCATGTGCTGGGCAAGGCGGCGATCGAGGCTGCGCTGGCCGATGCGGGCATTGCCGGCGCGGACGTGGGCGAGGTGATCCTGGGCCAGGTGCTGACGGCGGCGCAGGGGCAGAACCCGGCGCGGCAGGCTTCCATGGCGGCCGGCGTGCCGCAGGAGGTGCCGGCGTGGGGCGTGAACCAGGTGTGCGGATCGGGCCTGCGCACCGTCGCGCTGGCGGCGCAGGCGATCCGCAACGGCGATCATGCGATCATGGTGGCCGGCGGGCAGGAATCCATGTCGCTTTCCACGCATGCGCAGGCGCTGCGCGCCGGGCAGAAGATGGGCGCGCTGGAACTTGTGGACACCATGATCAAGGATGGCCTGTGGGACGCCTTCAACGGCTATCACATGGGAATGACGGCGGAAAATATCGCGGAGCGCTATCAGATCAGCCGGGCCGCGCAGGATGAGTTCGCCACCGCCAGCCAGAACAAGGCCGAAGCCGCGAAGAAAGCTGGCCGGTTCCGCGATGAAATCGTTCCCGTCACGCTGAAGGGCCGCAAGGGCGATGTCGTGGTGGACAGCGACGAATATATCCGCGACGGCGCCACGGTGGAGGCGATGGCAGCGCTGAAGCCCGCCTTCAAGAAGGACGGCAGCGTGACGGCGGCGAACGCCTCTGGCCTGAACGACGGGGCGGCTGCGCTGGTGCTGATGTCGGCGGCGGAAGCCGCCCGCCGCGGCGCGCCGGTTCTGGCAAAGGTGAAGAGCTGGGCGTCGGTCGGCGTCGATCCGGCCGTGATGGGGCTGGGGCCGATCCCGGCTTCGAAGAAGGCGCTGGAAAAGGCGGGCTGGAGCGTTGCCGACCTGGACCTGATCGAAGCGAACGAGGCCTTCGCCGCGCAGGCGCTGGCGGTGGGGCAGGAACTGGGCATCGATCCGGCGAAGCTGAACGTGAACGGCGGCGCGATCGCCATCGGCCACCCCATCGGTGCATCAGGCGCGCGCATCCTGGTGACGCTGCTGCACGAAATGCAGCGCCGCGACGCGAAGAAGGGCCTTGCCACCCTGTGCATCGGCGGCGGCATGGGCATCGCGCTGACCGTGGAGCGCTGATGTCGGCAGGCGAGGCGATTGCGGGCGAGGAGCTGGCGCCCGCGCGGTTGAACAGGCGGCCTTCGCCGCCCGGCGAGGGCGAGGCGATCCTGTGGCAGGGCCGCCCGCGAATGCTGGTGCGCAAGCTGTGGGAGCTGGCGGGATTCCTGCTGCTGCTGGGCCTGCTGACCTGGGCGGCCGTGGGGCTGATCCGGCCGCATCTGGCGGGTTCGCAGTTTGCGGGACAGCCGGACAACCCGTCGATGCCGCTGATCCTGTTGATGGTGGCGGGGATGGTGATGATCATCGCCCTGCCCGTCTGGCTGCGATCCAGCGCGCGGGCGCGGGCGCATTACATGCTGACAAGCCGCCGGGCGCTGGTGTGGGTGGGCGGCCGCATCGCGGGCGAGGCGCAGCTGTTCGGCGCGGAGATGGAATCCGGTGCGCAGGAGCTGCGCTTTTCAGCCCCGCACATGTATCTGAGCTGGCGGCTGAAGGACGAAGGCGCGGACCGGCTTCGCTTCGAGCAGATCGCGGATGCCCCGGCAGTCGCCGCGCTGGCCGAGGAGCATGGCGCGCGCTGGCTGAACCGGCCGGAAGACGAGCAAGCCGGCGGAACGCCGTCAGGCGGCTGAGGACGGGCGGGCCTTGATGCGGGCATGATAGGCCTGCACGTTGGGATGTTCCGCCCCTGCGCGCAGGTTCACCCATTTGGCGAAGTCGATCGACACGAAGGCGGTGATGTCGGCCACGCTGAACCGGTCGATCGCGACAAACTCCCGCCCTTCCAGATGCCGTTCCAGCCTGTCGAGCCAGTGGCGGGCTAGCAGCAGCCCGCGTTCGGTGAGGCCGGGAATGCGCGGGGTTGCGGGGGAAGCGCCGGCCGCCCCGCGATCGGCATAGGCCTCCGCCGAGTTGCGGAAGGCGGCGGCGATGTTGAACAGGCCCTCGAACTCCATCCGCCGCTGCTGCTGCTCCACCTCTGCCTGTTCGAAGGGCGTTTGGCCGAACAGGTCGGGTTCAGGATGCAGGGCTTCGAAATAGCGGCAGATGGCCATGCTTTCGTCCAGCACCCGGCCGTCATCCAGCTGCAGTGTCGGCACCAGGCCTCGCGGGTTGATCGCCAGATAGTCGGCCGAGAGATTTTCGCCCGACGGGATGTCCACCGGCACCATCGGCACGTCGATGCCCTTTTCCGCCAGGAACATCCGCACCCGGCGCGGGTTGGGCGCCTTCGCCATGTCATAGAGTTTCATGGGTCTTTCATTTCCTCCCCATTGTCGCTATACGCCGCGCCACCATGCAAGGTCACGTCTCCAAACAGCTAATTCGACGCGGCTGACCGCCGCGCGCCCCGCATTTGGGCGCAGCGCGGCGGGCGGGTGGCTGGCGGCCATCCGGCGGGGCAGAAGCCCCCAGGGAGAAGAGGCAGTTTCGGGCAATCGGGTTCGGGTAAAGCCTCCGGAAGTTCAAACTTCCTTCATGATCACGAAACAAATCAATTGCATGGACGCGCCTGTGGACTTTCTATCTCAAGATGCCGTGTCCCCCGCACGGGTGGACGACCTTCTGGACCTCTGTTTCGGGCCTGCCCGGCAGAAGCGCACCGCCAGCGTCCTTCGCGCTGGCGCGCCGCGCATCGATCGCGCCAGCTTCGTGGCGCTGGACGGCGACGAGCTTGTTGGCAGCGTGGAATGCTGGGACCTGGAGTGGCGGCACCCCATGGGAACCCGCCGCATCGCGCTGCTGGGGCCGCTGGTTTCCCACCCCGGCCGGCGTGGCGAACAGATCGGCGTGCGGCTGATGGACCTGGCGCTTGCGGAGCTGGACGCCCTGCACCTGCCCGTGATGCTGATCGGCGACGAGCCCTATTATGGCCGCTGGGGCTTTTCCGCCCAGCACACCGGCGAATGGACGCTGCCGGGGCCAGTCGACCGGGACAGGCTGCTGCTGCGGGCAAAGGCCGGGCACCGGCTGCGCGGCCCTGCCCAGCTGGCGGCGCACGGCATCGGCAGCGCCGCCGCCTGACAGCCCCGGCGCCACCTCGCAGCTTCGCTGCTTGACGCCGGGGGCAGCGGGCCGCATGTCCGCCGCCATGGTCTCGACTGCGGAACCGATCAGGCCTGACGCGCTGGATCTTTCCCGCGCCAGCCTCGCGGATATCGCGAAGGCGGCCGCGGAAAAGCGGCTGCCGCCGGTAGATCAGTGGAACCCGACGCATTGCGGCCACAGCGACATGCGCATCCGCGCCGACGGAAGCTGGCTGCATGGCGGCACCCCCATCGGGCGCCCTGCCCTGGTGAAGCTGTTTTCCACCATCCTGAGGCGGGAAGCCGATGGCCATTTCGTGCTGGTCACCCCTGTCGAGAAGCTGGACATCGACGTGGAGGATGCGCCGTTCCTGGCTGTCGAGGCGACGAGCGACGGCGAAGGGCGCGACCGGCTGATTGCCTTCCGGCTGCTGACGGATGAGATCGTCATTGCCGGGCCGGGCAATCCGCTGCGCGTGGAAACGACGGTGGACGGCACACCGCGCCCCTACCTGCATGTGCGCGGGCCCGCCGGGCGGGCGCTGGACGCGCTGGTGAACCGCCCGGTCTTCTACCAGCTGGCCGATCTGGCGCTGGCCGAGCAGGAGCAGGCGGGCGGCCCGCTGGGGCTGTGGAGCGGAGGCGCCTTCTTTGCCTTCGCTGATTGAACGGGTCCGCGCAGGGTTGCTGGCATCGGGCAGCCCGGTTCTTGCCGGCGACCAGGATTTTGGCGGCTTCGGCACCGCGCCATCGGGCATGCTGGTGCCGGCCGCCGTGCTGGTGCCCATCATCCGTGCGCCGGATCCGCGCCTTCTGCTGACGACGCGCACCTCGCATCTGCGCAATCATGCCGGACAGGTCGCCTTCCCCGGCGGGCGGATCGACACCGGAGACGACGGGCCGGTGGCGGCGGCCCTGCGCGAGGCGCAGGAGGAAATCGGGCTGGAACCATCCGCCGTCGAGGTGATGGGCATGGGCGATGTCTATCAGACCGGCACCGGTTATTCGGTGCAGCCGGTTGTGGGGACGATCGAGCCGGGCCTGTCGCTGTCTCCCAACCCGCATGAAGTGGCGGATCTGTTCGAGGTTCCGCTGGATTTCGTGCTGGACAGGCGCAACCATCTGTTGCGCGAAGCGGAATGGAAGGGGCGCCTGCGCCGATATTATGTGATTGAATATGAAGGACGAATGATCTGGGGCGCGACGGCGGGCATGCTGGTGAACCTGGCGTCGCGGCTGGCATGACGGGGCTGAACCCTTCCTTGTGGGCAGACCGGCCCGGCATGGGCAAGCTGCTGCGCGCGCTTTCGGCAGAGGCGGGCGAGACAAGGCTGGTCGGCGGCGCCGTGCGGGACTGGCTGCTGAAGCTGCCCGTTTCCGATCTGGATTTGGCCACGCGGCTTTCGCCGCAGGCGGTGATCGAGCGGCTGGAAGCAGCGGGCATCCGGGCGGTGCCGACGGGCCTTGCCCATGGCACGGTGACGGCGGTGGCGGGCGGCACGCCCTATGAGGTGACGACGTTGCGCCGGGATGTCGCCACCTTCGGCCGGCACGCCGAAGTGGCATTCACGCCCGACTGGAAGGAAGATGCCGCGCGGCGGGATTTCACCATCAACGCGCTCTATGCCGATCCGCTGACGGGCGAGCTGTTCGACTGGTTCGCCGGGCTGGAGGATCTGGCCGCCCGGCGGGTGCGGTTCATCGGCGAACCGCTGGCGCGCATTGCCGAGGATCATCTGCGGATCCTGCGCTTCTTCCGCTTTTCGGCCCGCTTCGCACCGGACCTGGACGGCCCCGGCCTGGCCGCCTGTGCGGCGAGAGCGAACGACCTGATGGCGCTTTCGCGAGAGCGCATCCGGGACGAACTGCTGAAGCTGCTGGCCCTGCCCGCCCCTTCGGCCACGCTGTCCGCCATGCTGGCGCATGCTATTCTGAAGCCCGTTCTGCCCGAGATCGTGGCGGAGAGGGTGCCCGGTCTGGATCGGCTTATCCGGGCGGAGGCTGACGCGCATGTTCAGGCCGATGGGCTGAGACGACTTGCCTGCATCATTCCAGAAAATACTGAAACGGCAATGGAAATCGGAAACAGATTGAAGCATTCCAATGCCGAGAAATCGCGGCTGATCCAGGCGGCGACCCGTACGCCGGTGCCGGATGACCCACGGGCGCTCGCCTATTCCATCGGCCCCGCCGCAACGCTGGACCGTTTGCTGCTGACGGGGGACGCGCGTGCCGCGCAGTGGGCAGGGCCGCTTTCCGCCTATGCCCGCCCTCGCCTGCCGATTTCCGGCAAGGATCTGATCGCCATGGGCCTTGCGCCGGGGCCGGCTGTTTCCCGCCGGCTGGCCGAGGTGGAGCATCGCTGGATCGAGGCGGGCTTTCCGGCCGACCGGAACCAGGTGATGGCGATCGCCCGGGATGTGCTGGAGGTGCGCTGATGGGCCTGAAGCTCTCCGTTCTTGACCAGTCCCCGATTTCCGACGGCGGCAGCGGGGGGCAGGCGCTGCGCAATTCGCTGGAACTGGCCGCGCTGGCGGACAGGCTGGGCTATCACCGCTTCTGGATGGCGGAACATCATGCGACGCCGGCGCTTGCCTCGGCCTCCCCGGAAATCATGCTGGCAGCGATCGGCCGGGAAACGGCGCGTATCCGCATCGGAACCGGTGGCGTGATGCTGCCGCATTATTCCCCCTTCAAGGTGGCCGAGAGCTTTTCCATGCTGGAAGCGCTGTTTCCCGGACGCGTGGACCTGGGCCTGGGGCGCGCGCCCGGCGCCGACCAGCTGACCGCCTATGCCCTGCAGCAGGACCGGCGGCAGCGCACGCCGATGGAGTTCCCGCAGCAGGTGCAGGAGCTGATGGCCTATTATGACCGCGCATTTCCGCCGGAGCATCCGTTCCGGCACCTGGCGATGAACCTGCCCGGAGGCCCCGCGAAGCCCGCGATCTGGATGCTGGGATCAAGCCCCGACAGCGCGGACCTCGCAGGGGCGCTGGGCCTTCCCTATTGCATCGCCGATTTCATCGCGGGCGAAGTGCCGCATCTGGCGGATCGCTATCGCGCCGCGTTCCGCCCGTCGCCCCGCGCCGAACAGCCTAAACTGGTGGTGGCCTGCTGGGTGGTGGCGGCCGACAGCAGCGAGCGGGCGCAATGGATGGCCGGGCCCTCGCGCATGATGTTCGCCCACCTGCAACAGGGGCAATTGATCGCCGTGCCCGCGCCGGACATCGCTGCCGGCTGGCTGGCGGCCAACCCGGTGCCAATGCCGACCGCGCGCCGGCCGATCATCGGCACGGCTGCGGAATGCCGCGCAGCGCTGGAGGCGAAGGCAGCGCTCTATGGCGCGGATGAATTGATGCTGGTGAACATTCTGCACGACCATCAGGACCGGATGCACAGCTACCGGCTGATGGCGGAAGCCTTCGGGCTCTAGCCGCCGCGCGGGACCTGCCGAACCATCACCACCTCGTCCACTGCGAAGGCGTGGGTGAAATGGCCCGGTCGCGTCGCTGCTTCGGCGATGGCCCCATCCATGCGGATCGCCAGCACCCCTTCGATGAGACTGCCGGATCGCAGAAGGAGGCAGACGCTTTCCGCACGGCCCGATCCGAGGGCTGACCAGGCGGTGGCGAGCAATGACAGCCCGACGCGGCCGGAAGCCTCCTCTCTGGGGAGCTGGGCGGACCCCATGCGAAAGGCCCTGTGCCCGCCAAGATCCATTGCCTGCGCCCTTCCTTCAGCCGAAACCGGGGGCGTCAGCCCTTCCCCGGTTCACGGCCGTGGCGCGCGGGAATTGAACGCAGCCCCGATCAGCCGGCCCCGCCGTTCGCCTTCAGATAGGCGATCAGGTTTGCGCGCTTCTGCGGATCGGCAATTCCGGCGAACGCCATCGTGGTGCCGGGCACCGTCGCACGGGGATTTTTCAGATATTCGAACAGCTTCTCTTCCGTCCAGACGATCCCGCTGCCCTTGTTGGCGTCGGAATAGCGGAAATCGGCTACATGCCCGGCCGTCGCGCCGATCACCTTGTGCAGCGACGGGCCCACGCGATTTTCGCCTTCCTTCAGCGAATGGCAGGCCTGACACTGGATGAACACGGTCTTCCCGGCAGCGGCATCACCGGTCAGCTCGGCGAAAACCTCAGGGGCAGGCGCTGGCGCAGGCGCTGCTGGTGCGGCGTCGGCGGCGGGCGTGGCCTCAGTTGCCGTCGGTTCGGCGGCGGGCGCAGCGGTTTCCGCTGGCTTGGAGCCGCATGCGGCGAGCAGCAGGAGCAGCGCGGCCGACCCCGTAAGGCCCGGAATTCCCTTGTTCATCGACACCCCTTCACTGGCAGGCGTGGCCCCCTGGCCCGCGATTCCGCAACGTGGCAAGTCTATAGCGAGGCCGGGTGGCACTGCAACGCAATTGGCCGTGGCACGACGCCGCTGCACGCACGGCGCCGATAGCGCACACCATCGAAGAATTTCGGGTAACCTGCTGATTTTGCACAAATGTGGCGGAGTCGGAGGGATTCGAACCCTCGGTACCGGTTACCCAGTACGGCAGTTTAGCAAACTGCTGGTTTCAGCCACTCACCCACGACTCCGAGCAGCAGCAGACGGCGGGCTATAGAGAGGGAAGTCCGCCGTTGCAACCGGTTGGCAGGCCAGCCGCTAACGGCCGATGCCGCTGTACTGGAGGCCGTGGCGCGCCATCTCGTCGGCGCGATAGACATTGCGCAGATCCACCACCACCGGAGACTTCAGCAGGCTCTTCACCCGCGCCAGATCGAGGGCGCGGAAGGCATCCCATTCCGTCACCAGCACCATCGCGTCCGCGCCGTCCAAAGCGGCATAGGGGCTGTCGGCATAGTCGACATTCTGCAGCACCAGCTTTGCCTGCTCCACGCCTTCAGGGTCAAAGGCGGAAACCCTTGCGCCCGCGTCCTGCAGGGTCTGGATGATCGCGATCGCCGGGCTGTCGCGCATGTCGTCGGTGTTCGGCTTGAAGGTAAGGCCCAGCACGCCGATCTTCTTGCCGCGCACATCGCCGCCCGCAGCCGCGATCACGCGGCGGCCCATGGCCCGCTTGCGGTTGTCATTCACCTGCGCGACCGTTTCCACGATGCGCACCGGCGCGTCATTGTCCTGCGCGGTCTTGATGAGGGCGAGCGTGTCCTTCGGGAAGCAGCTGCCGCCATAGCCCGGCCCGGCGTTCAGGAACTTGGAGCCGATTCGATTGTCGAGCCCGATGCCGCGTGCGACATCCTGCACGTTTGCGCCGACCTTTTCGCACAGGTCCGCAATCTCGTTGATGAAGGTGATCTTCACCGCCAGGAAGGCATTCGCGGCATATTTGGTGAGTTCCGACGTTCGCCGGCTCGTCACCATGATGGGCGCCTGGTTCAGGTAGAGCGGGCGATACAGCTCCTCGAGAACGGCCTGCGCGCGATCATCCTCCACCCCGACTACGATGCGGTCCGGGCGCTTGAAATCGGCGATGGCCGCGCCTTCGCGCAGGAATTCAGGATTGGAGGCAACCGCGAAATCGGCCTTCGGATTGGCTTCGCGGATGATGCGTTCCACTTCATCCCCCGTGCCGACGGGCACCGTGGACTTGGTCACGATCACCGTGAACCCTTCGATATTCTGCGCGATTTCCTTTGCTGCCGCATAGACATAGCTGAGATCGGCATGACCGTCGCCCCGGCGCGAGGGTGTGCCCACGGCGATGAAGACGGCCTGTGCGCCCTTCATCCCCTCGGCCAGATCGGTCGTGAAGCTGAGCCGCCCGGCTTTCACGTTGGATTCGACGAGATCGTCGAGGCCCGGCTCGTAGATCGGCATCACATTGGCCTTCAGCCGCTCGATCTTGCCGGGATCCTTGTCCACGCAGACGACATCGTGCCCGAAATCCGCGAAACATGCGCCGGACACCAGCCCGACATATCCCGATCCGATCATGGCGACGCGCATCTGCAATCCGTTCCCGCTGTTGAGATCGGCCCCTCGTTAGCCGGTGCAGCATTGCGGGCGCAAGCGGGCCGGCTGGTTAAGGCGCCGGTTGCCCCTGTGGAGCCGCCTGCGGCTGCGGGGGCGCAGGCGCATCCTGCGCGATCCTTGCCGCTGCATCGTCGATCGCTGCCCCTTCGAGCCGCGACAGGGCCGCATCGGCGGCCTGCAGCAGCCGCGCATCCGCCGTCCATTGGCGAATGCCCTGCGTCTGCGGCAGCGGTTGCAGCGCTGCGATCGCCAGGGTCACGTCTCCGGCCGCCATCGCGTCTTCGGCTTTCGCCATCTGCGCCTGATGGTCGACCGGTCGCGAGCCACCCGATTCCCGCACGGTCACAAGGCCGCCCAATCGCTCCTTCAGCCGGTCCCACCAGCCCTTCTCTGCCGGCTTGTGCGCCGCAACCTCTCCGTTCAGCGCATCCAGCCCCAGTTTCAGCGTATGGCGGGACTGCGGCGCGCGGGACCATGCCAGAAGCGCGTCGAGCGCTGCGGGTTCCGACTGGCGGTAACGGGCCTCCAGAGCAGGCTCCAGCGAAGTCAGCGGGCGCCCGGCCTCCAGCATGCGACGGGCCAGCGCCAGCAGGAACAGGTCTTTCAGGCGGCTGTCTTCCAGGGCAAGGGCATTGCTGCTGCGCGCCTGTTCGGCCGCAAGCGCCTCCACAGCGGCCGCCAGCGTGCCGGCCTGCGATTCCATCGCTGCCACGCGGTCGTCCAGCGCATCCACGGCCGGCGCCTGTGCTTGCGATGTCGCGGGCAGCGCCGGCGGGGGAGCAGCCGATTCCAGCCGTTCGATCCGTTCGACAAGCCCGTCCACGCGGGGATCGGGCGCAGGCAGGGATTCGCTGCGCAGTTCGACCGGCATGTGGCTGCGCGCCTCGCGCTCGAACCAGGGGCTGCCGATCATTCCCAGCGCAAACGCCAGCAACACGGCGGATATCACCCAGGGCCAGACCGGGCGACCGGGACGGCGCTTCGATTCGGCTTCGCGTGCGGCAAGGCTTCGGGCCGCCAGGCGGTCCAGTTCATCAAGCGGGCCATCAACCATGGCGCTTGCCTTGCCACAGCGCCATCGCGGCGGCCAGAGCCTGTTCCCGCGTGGGCGACGCCGCGACACCAACGTCCTGCCAGCCATCGCCCGCTGCCTCTGCGACGGCGGAACTCAAGGCGATGATGCGCTGCGCCCCGACCACCAGCCGATGCTGATCAAGCAATTGACGGAAATGCGCGGCGGTGCGCGGCGAGAACAGCAGGGTCGCGAACAAGGCGCCGGACCGCAGGGCCTCCAGCGCGGCCTCCGGCAGGTCGGCCGCAAGCCTGGCGGCATAGACCGGCACGCGGGTGAGACGGATGCCCTCTGGAACATCCAGCCTCGCGGCCTGTTCGCCGGCCATGTGCAGCAAGTTTCGGACGCCCCCTGCGGCCGCCCGGGCCACGATGGCGCTGCCATCCGCTTCGCCAACTGCGGCGAGGCGGAAACCGGCCCTGCCGACCGCAGCGGCCGTGTTCGGCCCGACGGCGTAAGCGGGCAGGCTTCGCAGATCCGGCCTGCGCGATGCCACGATGTGCGGGGCGCGGGCGCTGGTGAACAGCAGGGCATCCGGCGCGGCGTCGGCCGGCAGCGACCAATCCAGCGCGTCGATATGGAGGAGCGGAGCGGACAGCGTCTCGAAGCCGGCTGCGCCGGCGGCACTTGCAGTCGCCTCGGCCTCCTCCCCGGGCCGGGTCAGCAGCAGAAGGGGCCGCGTCAAGCCGGCGCCTGCTCCAGGGATTGCAGGATCGCGGGCGTTGCGCGGTTCATCAGCGTGCGCGCCAGGTGCAATCCGGCGGCATGCGGATCGGTCGTCACATCGGCCTCCCCCCTGATGCTGTCCCGGCCGTCCGGGCTGAGCAGCTCGGCACGCAGATTCCCTGTCGGGCTGGAATCGGCGTGTACGGCGACAGCCGTGTGACAGCTGCCGCCCAACCCTTCCAGCACCGCGCGCTCCGCCCTCAGCGCCTGGAACGCCGCCGCATCGCTGATGGCGGCAAGCAGCGGGACAATCCGGGCGTCGCCGTCCCGGCAGGTGATGCCGACGATCCCCTGCGAGGCCGCCGGCAGCCACTCATCCAGCGACAATGCGACGCCAGCCGAAATCCCCAGCCTGTCCAGCCCGGCGGCGGCCAGGAAGGTGGCGGCCACCCGTCCGTCTGCGATGGCGCGCAGCCGGGTCTCCACATTGCCCCGCAGGCTTTCCACCCGCAGGTCGGGCCGCCGGTTGAGCAGTTGCGCGGCACGGCGCGGGCTGGAGGTGCCGACGATGGCGCCCGCCGGTATGTCGGCGATCGAATCGGCACCGATCAAGCGGTCGCGCGCGTCGGCGCGGGGCAGCACGGCCGCCAGCATCACGCCAGCCGCGAGCCGGGTTTCGACATCCTTCATGGAATGAACGGCGAAATCGATCTCACCCTCGATCAGGGCGCGATCCAGTTCCTTCGTCCAGAGGGCCTTTCCGCCAATCTCGGCCAGCGGCCTGTCCTGCACCCTGTCTCCGGTGGTCTGGACTGGCAAGATTTGGACATCGCCTTCCCTAAGGCCATGCGTCAGGGAAAGGGCGGAAGCCGCCATCCGGGCCTGCGCCATCGCCAGCGGAGAGGCGCGCGTGCCAAGGCGGATCGGTGCGACTGTCATCACAGGCGCCCTTCTGCCTGCTTCATCGACGGGCGCCAAGCTCTGTTGAGCGCCTTTGTCAACAATCAGGCTTGAAATATGAAACAGCTTCATGCAAGGCGCGAAAACTTCGTGGCGGCGCAACATGCGTTCGCGCCGTCCACGGGTTTGCGGCCGCAAGGTCCCAGTTTTGGGTTTGCCCCCATGGCCTGCAACAACTTGGGACATGTGCCCGATCAGGAGGTCAGAATGAACAAGGCTCTCACCATCGCTGCCGTTGCCAGCCTCGCCGTCCTCGCCGCTTGCGGCGAAAAGAAGGCCGCCGACGCGACCGCCGAAGCCGCTGCCGACACGGCCGCTGCTGCCGACGCCACCGCTGAAGCTGCTGCCACCACGGCTGACGCCGCTGCCGCCACGGTTGACGCTGCTGCCGACACGGCCGCTGCTGCCACCACCGACGCTGCTGCCGGCGCGACCGCCGCTGCCGCCGACGCGACCGCCGCTGCTGCTGGCGAAGTCGAAGCGGCTGCTGCTGCTGTCGAGCAAAAGGCTGCCGAAGTCGCCAAGTAAGCGACTTTCAAGCTGAAAAGCGGAAGGGCCGCGATCTTCGGATCGCGGCCCTTCTTTTTTGCCGTAGTGCCTGTTGCCGTGGTGCCTTGCGGCGTTACCGGCCCGTCTCAGATCTCGACCTGGCTCCCCAACTCGACGACGCGGTTGGTCGGCAGCTTGAAGAACTCCATCGCGGATTCCGCGTTGCGCAGCATCCAGGCGAACAGCTTTTCGCGCCAGATCGCCATCCCCGGCCGCTCGGAGGGCAGAAGCGTCTGGCGGGCGAGGAAGAAGCTGGTGTCCATCATCTTGATCTGCGGGCCGCAGTTTTCCACGATCTTCAGCGTGGCGGGCACGTCGGGCTGCTGCATGAAGCCGTAGCGCAGGATCATCCGGTAGAAATTCTCGCCGAGATCGACGACTTCCACCCTGTCCTCCAGGTCGACGAAGGGAATCTCGTCGATCACCACCGTCAGGATCAGGATGCGGTCGTGCAGCACCTTGTTGTGCTTCAGATTGTGAAGCAGCGCATGCGGCACGCCCTGCGGCGTGGACGTCATGAAGACGGCGGTTCCATGCACCCGCGTCGCCGTCCGCGCAGCCGACTTGATGAACACCTCCATCGGCATCGCCGATTCGGTGAGGCGCTGGTTCATCAGGTAGCGGCCGCGCGCCCATGTCGTGAGCAGGGTGAAGGCGAACAGGCCGATCGCCAGCGGGAACCAGCCGCCATCGGGAATCTTCGTCAGGTTCGCGCTGAAATAGGCCCCGTCGATGATCAGGAATGTGCCGATCACCAGCCCTGCCAGCCAGCGGTTCCATTTCCATACATAGAGGATCAGGATCCCCATCATGCAGGTGGAGATGAACATCGTGCCGGTGACGGAAATGCCATAGGCGGCCGCCAGGTTGGAGGAGGTTTCGAAGCCGAGGACCAGGATGATCACCAGCACCAGCAGCGTCCAGTTGATGAAGGGGATATAGATCTGACCTTCCGTCGACGCCGAGGTGTGCAGGATCCTGAGGCGCGGCAGATAGCCGAGCTGGACGGCCTGCCGGGTGATGGAGAAGGCGCCCGAAATCACCGCCTGCGAGGCAATGACCGTCGCCATGGTGGCAAGGATCACGAGCGGAAGCCGCAGATGTTCCGGCGCCAGAAGGAAGAAGGGATTGCGGATGGCGGACGGATCCCCGATCAGCAGCGCGCCCTGCCCGAGATAGCACAGCATCAGCGACGGCAGAACGATCGTCATCCAGCTGAGCTTGATGGGATTGCGGCCGAAATGCCCCATGTCGGCGTAGAGCGCTTCGGCCCCCGTGACGGCCAGCACCACCGATGACAGCGCGAGAAACGCCAGCAGCCCATCTGTCCGGAAGAAGTTGACCGCGTGGTGCGGCGAAAGCGCCTGCAGGATCACCGGGTTGGCGAGGATGTTGATCACGCCCAGCGTCGCCAGCGTGAGGAAATAGACGAGCGTGATCGGCCCGAACAACGCCCCCACCTTGGATGTGCCATAGGCCTGGATCAGGAACAGCGCGACGATGATCCCGATCGAGATCGGCAACACCAGCGGCTGAAGCTTCGCCTCAACCACAGTCAGCCCCTCGACGGCGGACAGCACCGAGATTGCGGGCGTGATGATGCTTTCCCCGAAGAACAGGGCGGTTGCCAAAATGCCCAGCACGACCACCCAGGGCGCCCAGCGCCGCCCATGGCCGTGCCGCATCAGCAGCGCCTGGAGTGCGATCGTCCCGCCCTCCCCACGATTGTCGGCACGCAGGATGATGCCCACATATTTCACCGTGACGATCAGCATCATCGTCCAGAAGATCAGGCTGATGACGCCTTGGATGTGATAGGGATCAACCGGCAGCGGATGGTGCCCGGCAAAGGTTTCCCTGAGAGCGTAGAGCGGCGAGGTGCCGATGTCGCCAAAGACGACCCCCAGCGCGCCGAGCATCAGCTTCGGCAGCCCATCCTTCGCATGGGCTGAGCCGGCATGATCCGATCCTGTTGATGTCATCCGCGCCAACCTTGCGCGATCGTCCCGAACCGTTGGAAGCGGCAACCGAATCTCATATTTTCACCGTGCAACGGCGGCCTCTCGCGAGGTCTGATAGCCGGGGCGCTAGCACCGTTTCGCAGCAGCAGCAACGGGGGGGTCAGAGGAAGGCGTAGGGCCCGCCCTTTTCCAATGCGCGCTGATAGGCCGGCCGCATCTGGAAGCGGCGAACCCAGGCATCGATCGCCGGATACTGGCCGCGGACGCCGAACACACCAGCAACCTCACCGACGAAGCTCATCTGGATGTCCGCGCCCGTGATATCCCCGCCCACCAGCCAGTCCCGGCCGGTGAGCTCGGATTCCACCCAGCCCAGGTGACGCGCGATCTCGCTGTCGATCCGGGGCTTCAGCGGTGCGCCCCCTTCCCCCAGGCGGCCGACATAGAGCTGGAGCATCAGCGGCAACATGGCCGAACCTTCGGCATAGTGGAGCCACATGATGTAGCGATCATGATCCGGGCTGTCGGCGGCGGGGGTCAGACGTCCGCCGCCGGCCTTGCGGATCACCGTTTCGATGATCGCGCCGGATTCGATCAGCAACCGCCCGTCGAAGTCCAGCATGGGCGACTTGCCCAGCGGATGCACTGCCTCCAGCTCGGGCGGGGCGAGGTTCGTGACGGCATCCCGTTGATAGTTCAGGATTTCGTAGGGCAATCCAAGCTCTTCCAGCAGCCAGAGAATCCGCTGGGAACGGCTGTTGTTCAGATGATGGACACGGATCATCGCGCGCTCTCCCCCTGGGCGGCCATGCCGGGCTGCGGCATCATCCCCTGCCCCACCCCCATTTGCTTCATGGTTTCGGCCACCACAATCTGACGATCGAGCAAGGGTCGCCAGGGCGCATCGGGGGCGCTGCGGGCCTGAAGCGCGCGCCAGGTTTCCAGCGCGCGATCCACTTCGGCGGATTGCAGCCAGGCAAGACCCAGGAAATAGCTGGGCGCCGGATGCTCAGGCGAAAGCCGCGCGGCGCGATCGAAGGCGAGCCTTGCTGCGGGAACCACCTCGCCGTCAGCATGGGCGACGAGGGCCACCCCCATCTGCACCCACAGATCCGCATTGCCCGGAATCGCTTCCAGCGCGCTTTGCAAAGCTGCCACGGCACTTTCTGTCCGCTTCGCCCGAATCAGCGCGTCAGACAGGGTCAGCCAGGCGCGGACATCGCCAAAATTGTCGAGCAGCGCCTTCGAGGCCTGTTCGGCCTGCGGCGTGAGGTCAGGGTTCGGCTGGAATCTTGGCGCGGGGGCGGATTGAAGGCCCGGTCGCCCGACCATCGCATAGCCCCCGAGGCCGGCGGCCAGCGCAATCGCGACGGCCAGGACGGGTTGCCATTTCATTTCCGGAATCTCCGCGCCACGAGTGCGATGCCGATCGCCAGGAACAGCAAGGGTGCAGCCCACAGAAGCGCGGTATCCTGCCGGGCGGGGGGAACGAAGCTGACCCAATCCCCGTAACGCTCCACGAAGAAGGCGCGCACGGCTTCAGGCTCTTCACCGGCTGCGATCCGCTCCCGCACTTCGGCGCGCATGGCCTGCGCCTGGGCGGCGTTCGAATCGGCGATGGTCTGATTCTGGCAGGTCAGGCAGCGAAGCTCAGCCATCAGGGCCTTCGCCTTCGCTTCCTGCGCCGGGTTCTGAAGCGGCACATCAGGCGGTGGCGGCGGTTCCGCATGGAGGGGCGACGCGGCGAGGATCAGAAGGGCAATGGCAAACGGCTTCATCGCGCCTTCTCCAGCTCTGCCAGCAGCGGGGCGACATGTTCCGGGCGGATTTCGCCCAGATGCTGGTAACGAACAACGCCCCTGCCATCGATGACATAGGTTTCCGGCACGCCCGACGCCCCGAAGGCCAGCATCATGCGCCCACCCGGATCCTGTCCGATGCGGCTGAAAGGATTGCCGTGGCGGGCAAGGAAGGCCTCCACATCCTGCGGCCGGTCCCGAAGCGCGATTCCGTGAATGACCGCGCCGCGGGTCTGAAGCGTCTGAAGCTGCGGCGCCTCCACCGCGCAAGGCAGGCACCAGCTGGCGAATATGTTCACCAGCACCGGCCCGCCCCCCTGCAGGTCAGCCAGCGACAGGCCCGGTGCCCCGGCCACGCCATCCAGCGCGAAACCGGCAAGCGGCTTGCCGACCATCTGGCTGCGGATCAACTGCTGCTGCGGCGCGCCCAGATGATTTGCCATCAGCGCGACAAGCCCGGCGAACAGCAGGAGCGGCAGTAGCCACACAAGGCGGAACCGACCCGGCATCTCAGGCGGCCTGCGGCTGGGCTGCGCGCGGGCGGCGGCGCGGGAAACGCGCCCGCACCCGGCCACCCAGCGCCAGCAATCCACCGAACGCCATCAGCAGCCCGCCCCACCAGATCAGGCGGACCAGCGGCTTCACCCAGAGATGAATCTGCCAGCGCCCGGTGCCGTCCGGCTTGCCCAAAACCGAATAGACTTCCCCGCCCCACCAGCCGGCACGGCCCGCTTCCGTCGTTTCCTGAGGCGGGGCAATGAACATGCGCGACTGCGGCTTCAGCACCGCCACCGGCCGACCGCCACGACGGACATCCAGAGTCGCTTCGATCGCCGTCCAGTTGGGGCCGGCCACCGGGCGGACATCGACAAGCTCGGCGACCCAGGGGCCCATCTCGACCGCGTCGCCCACCCGTAGCGATACCAGCGCCTCCCGCTGGAGGGCGCCGGAGGCTGTCGCCCCCAGGATCGACACGGCGACCCCCAGATGCGCAAACGCCATGCCGGCAATGTTCAGGGTGAGGCCGCGCTGCACCAGCATCGACAGGCTGGCGACCCCCAGCCAGGCCGCGACCCCGAAGCCCATGAGAGCGCCGACGCCCCTGACACCCAGAGGCCAGATCGCAACGACGGCCACAGCCGCAGCCGCGATCCCCGCCGGCAGCAGGCGCGCGGAGAGATGGCCTGTCGCGCTGCGCCGCCAGCCAAGGAAGGGGGCAATCGCCATCAGGATCGCTGCCAGCAGCAGCATCGGCAGCGTCGTGCGGTTGAAATAGGGCGGGCCGACGGAAATCTGTGCGCCGCCCGCCGCTTCCAGCGCCATCGGATAGAGCGTGCCGAGCAACACGACGCCGAGAATGGCCGACATCAGCAGATTGTTGGCGACAAGGGCCGATTCCCGGCTGACCAGCGCGAACTGACGCCCTTCGGCCACGCGCCCGGCGGCCAGCGCATAGATGGTGAGCGCGCCGCCGATATAGAGCGCCATCAGCACCATCAGGAACAGACCGCGCGTGGGATCGACGGCAAAGGCGTGGACAGAGGTGAGCAGGCCCGATCGGACGATGAAGGTGCCCATCATCGAAAGCGAGAAGGCCGCGACCGCGAGCAGCAGCGTCCAGGCCCTTAGCGCGTCGCGCTTCATCACCACGGCGATGGAATGCAGCAGCGCGGTCCCCGCCAGCCACGGCATCAGGGCAGCATTTTCAACCGGATCCCAGAACCACCAGCCGCCCCAGCCCAGTTCATAATAGGCCCAGAAGCTGCCGAGTGCGATTCCGAGCGTCAGGAAAGCCCAGGCGCCCGCCACCCAGGGGCGTGTCGCCCGCGCCCATGCCGGGCCGACCTTGTCTTCCAGCATGCCAGCCACCGCGAAGGCGAAGGCGACGGAAAAGCCGACATAGCCGAGGTAGAGAAGCGGCGGATGGAAGGCGAGGCCCGGATCCTGGAGCAGCGGGTTCAGGCCCAGGCCTTCCGTCGGGGCGGGCGAGACCCGTTCGAACGGATTGGAGGCGATGAGCAGGAAGGCGAAGAAGCCGAGCGCCACGAAGGCCTGCACCGTCAGCACCCGGGCGCGGAATCGTGCGCCCAGCGTCGCCGGGGCGAGCGCCACGGCGGCGCCCGCCAGCGCCATGACCATCACCCACAGCAGCAGCGAGCCTTCGTGGTTCGCCCACACGCCGGTCAGCCGGTACATGTCGGGCTTCAGGCTGTGGCTGTTGCTGGTGACGAGCTTCACCGAGAAATCGGACACCCAGAAGGCCCAGGTGAGCGCACCGAAGGCGAGGAGCGTCAGCAGCGCCTGCGCGACCGCCGACGGCCGGGCGAGGGCGATCAGGCCTTCATCCCGGCGCCACAGGCCGATCGAAGGGGCGAACGCCTGCAACAGCGCCGCCGCGGCTGCGAGCCACAGCGCCAGATGGCCGAGTTCGGGGATCATGCGCCCCCGGCCCGCCCGGGCGTGCCCTGCCCCACCGGATGCCCATGTTCCTCCAGCTTCTTCGCCACTTCGGGGGGCATGTAATTCTCGTCATGCTTGGCGAGCAGCTCCTGCGCCACGAAGCGGCCCTGCGCATCGAGGCTGCCTGTCGCGATCACGCCCTGATTTTCGCGGAACAGATCCGGCACGATGCCGCGGTAGCTGGCCGGCGTTTCCGCCTTCATGTCGGTCACGGTGAAATGCAGCACCAGCCCGTCTGCCGACCGGCTGACGGAGCCCCCCTTGACGAGGCCGCCCAGACGGAATGTCTCCCCCGGTTGCGGGCGTTCGCCCGACAGATCGGACGGCGTGCGGAAATAGGACGCCGTATCCTGAAGCGCGAAGGCGGCGATGACACCCGCGATCGCCAGAACGGCCAGCGCCGCCAGCGCCAGCACCAGCCTTTGCCGCTTGGGTTTGGCGGCTGCCATCAATCCTCTCCGCCCAATGCGCGTTCCGCCCTTCGCAGACGGAGGAGCGACCAGATGATGAGCCCGCCGAGGCCGGCGAGCGTGACCGCATAGGCGGCAATGATGAAGGGAAGATGCGGCATGTTCTCGGTCCTCAGCCCGCCCGCGCGGCGCGGCGCAGGGCGCGCATGTCCAGCCGCTGTTCCGCGATCAGCGTGCGCATGCGGATCAGCACCAGCGCCGCGAACAGCAGCAGAAATCCCAGCGCAGACAGCATCAGCGGGGCCAGCATCTCGGGATGGATGGAGCTGCCCGACACGCGGATGGACGCCGGCTGGTGCAGGGTATTCCACCATTCCACGCTGAACTTGATGATGGGCAGATTGATGGTGCCGACGATCGCCAGGAACCCCGCCATCTTCAGTCCGCGCGCCCTGTCCTCGTGCAGGTGGATGAGGGCGATGACCCCCAGATAGAGTAGGAACAGCACCAGCATGGAGGTGAGCCGGCCATCCCACACCCACCAGGTGCCCCAGCTGGGCTTGCCCCAGATGGAGCCCGTGATCAGGCAGATGGCCGCGAACATGGCCCCGACAGGCGCAATGGCGCGCACACTGAGCGCAGCCAGCGGATGCTTCCAGACGAGCGCCGACAGGGCCGCAATCGCCATGCCCAGATAGCCGCCCAGCGCGAACCAGGCCGCCGGCACATGCACATACATGATCCGCACCATGTCGCCCTGAAGATAGTCGGGCGGCGCCAGGAACAGCCCGCGCCACAGGCCAATGCCCAGCAGCCCCAGGCCCGGCAGCAGAAGCCAGGGGGTCAGGACCGTTGCGAACCGCTGGAAGCGAAGCGGATTGGCCAGAGCGTGAAGATCGGGGGCAGCCATGGATGTGCATTCGGCCCTAGCATGGGAATTCGCAAGCCGTCAGCCCCACAGCTTGCCGCAGGGATGATCGGCCGATCAACCGCGTGAGGCGCGCAGCGCCGCGCCGGCTGCGAACGGCGCCACCGCCGCCAGCAGCAGCGCTGTCGCCACCGCCAGCCCCAACGCGCCCGGTTCCGCCGGGCTGCTGCCGAACAGCAGCAGCGGAATGGCGAGCGGGATCACCAGCAGCGCCACCAGCCCTGCCCCACCCCTGGCGCCCAGCGTGACCGATCCTGCCACGATCGCCAGCGCGGAAAGGCCCAGCGCACCTGCCAGAAGGCCGGGCAACAGGTGCCGCAGCGCACCGAACGGATAACCCAGCATCAGCGAGGCGACGGGGGCCGCCAGCAGCAGCGGCAGGCCGAAGCCCAGCCACAGGGCGATCAGCCGGGCAGCCGCCAGCGTTTCGGCGGCCACGCCGCGCACCAGCAGCTGATCCAGCGTGCCATCCGCCGAATCGAGCGCGAACAGCGTGGAAACGGGAATCAGGCTGGCGAGCAGCGCGCCGACCCACAGGATGCCCGGCGCCAGCCGTGCCAGCAGGCCGGGTTCCGGCCCGATGGCGAAGGGCAGCAGCAGCGCCACCAGCAGGAAAAAGGCGAGCGGCATCAGCCACTCCCCCGGCCGGGCGGCCATCAGGGACAGATCCCGCCGGATCAGCTTTCCGAACAGGCTCATTTCCGGAACAGCGAATCCGCTGCCGAGCGGAAGGCCGTGGCCGAATCGCGCTTCGCCTTTGTCCGCGCCACTTCGCCTTCCAGCAGGGCGATGCGTTCGGCCAGTTCATCCACCGAAAGCCGCTCCAGATCTTCGCGCATCAGCAGAGCAAGCGGGCTTTCAGGCCGCCGGGTGAGGAAATCTTCAACGTCCATGGGCGCCTCCTGCGCGGCACTCTTGCACTTTCGCGCGCGCCCCAGCAACGATTGCGGCATGACAGTTCCGAACCTGATGCGCGCGATCGATCCGGCCCGGCCGGGTGGCCCCGATGTCCTTGAAATCGTGGAACGGCCTGTGCCCTCCCCCGGCCCCGGCGAGGTGCTGATCCGGGTGCATGCCGCCGGCGTGAACCGGCCCGACGTTCTGCAACGCATGGGGCTCTATCCGATGCCGCCGGGCGCCTCCACGATCCTGGGCCTTGAAGCCGCAGGCGAAGTGGTTGCCTTGGGCGACGGCGTGGACAGCCTGGCTGTCGGCGATCCGGTGACGGCGCTTGTTTCGGGCGGCGCCTATGCCGATTATGTGGCGGCACCTGCCGTTCAATGCCTGCCCGTGCCCCCCGGCATGCGCTTCGCAGAGGCCGCGACCCTGCCGGAAACCTGGTTCACGGTATGGGCGAACCTGCATGATCTCGCCCACTGCCAATCCTGCGAATCGCTGCTGGTGCATGGCGGCACGTCCGGCATCGGGGTGACGGCGATCGATTTCGCACGGCTGCGCGGCCTGGACATCATCGTGACCTGCGGCACCGATGCGAAATGCGAGGCGGCGCTGGCAAAGGGCGCCACCCACGCCATCAATTATCGCGACGGCGATTTCGCCCCCATCGTTCGCGAGCTGACCGGCGGACGCGGCGTTGACGTGGTGCTGGACATGGTGGGCGGCGAATATTTCCCGCGGAACCTCGCCTCGCTGAAAGACGGCGGGCGGCATGTTTCCATCGCCTTCCAGAAGGGCGGACGGCTGGAGCTGGACATCAGCTTCGTGATGCGCCGCCGACTGCATGTGACGGGGTCGCTGCTGCGCCCGCGCAGCGTTTCCGAAAAGGGGGAACTCGCGCAGGCGCTGAAAACCGAGGTCTGGCCGCATTTCGCGGATGGCACGCTGAAAGCGCACCTGTTCAGGGAGTTTCCGCTGGAACAGGCGGAGGCCGCGCACAGGCTGATGGAACAGGGCGGCCACATCGGCAAGATTGCCCTTACCCTCACCTCTGCGGGAGGTTGACGAAAAGCCCTCACGAAGCGCCATTTCAAGCCATGCGTCACGCCTCGACCATCAAGCAGGAACTCGCGACCCTTGGCGCGGAAACCGAAGTCGGTTTTCGTGCAGGGCCGGCCGCGACCGCCCGCATCCGCGAACTCGCCACCGAGCTTGAGGGGATGAACCCCACCCCGGAACCGGCCCGCGCCGCCAGCCTGCTGCGCGGCCGCTGGCGGCTGCTCTATTCCAACTTCGAGCTGCAGCGGCGCACCACGCTTGCCCAGCTGTCGCTGGGAACGCTGCCGGCCGATCCGGTGGAGGTGGTGGAACTGTACAACGAGATCGATCCCCGGACCGGCCTCTACGACAATGTGATCCACATCCTGTTCGATGACGGCACGCCCGGGATCATCGTGAACGCCGGCCGCTACGAGGCGGAGGACGACCAGACGATCGACATCCGCTACACCGATGCCCTGCTGTTCGGGCCGGGATCCCCGGTGCGGATTCCGGCGACGGGGGGCCGTGTCGATTCGCTGAAGACCGAAGTGACCTATCTGGACGACGGCTTCCGGCTGGTTCGGGGCGCCTATGGCAGCCTCTATATCCTGGAACGGCTGGATCCAGCCCCCATGATGTGGAGCCGCGACAGCTGAGATCCCGGCCCGCCGGGCAATCCCCCCTGACATTGTTCAGGTCGCCCTGCCGCCATGGTGTCGCCTATGCCCTGTGTGTGCCCGCAAGCCGGGCCTGATGGGGAGATCATGATGAGCGAGAAGCCCGACGGCGTTGGCCGCGAAGTCCTCTACGAAGTCGTCGAAGGCCATATCGGCCTTGTGCGGCTGAACCGCCCTGACAAGCGGAACGCGGTGAACGGCGACCTTGCGGCCGCGATGGACTGGATCGTGAAGGAGACGGAGGCGAACCCGGACATCCGCGTGGTGATCCTGGCCTCCACCTCCGACGGCGCCTTTTCCGCCGGCGCGGACCTGTCCGAAATCTCCAAGGGGCGGGGCCACACCCTCTCCACGCCGGACGGCGGCTTTGGCGGGCTGGCCCGTGCGAAGCGGGAAAAGCCGTGGATCGCGGCCGTTGCTGCGCCGGCACTGGCCGGCGGCTGCGAACTGGCGCTGAGCTGCGACATGATCGTGGCATCCGACAACAGCCGGTTCGGCCTGCCCGAAGTGAAGCGCGGCCTGTTCGCGGGCGCCGGCGGCGTGTTCCGTCTGACCCGGCGGCTGCCGGCCGCGATCGCCTATGAACTGGTGGCGACGGGCGATCCGATCGACGCGCCCCGCGCCTATGCGCTGGGCCTGGTGAACCGGCTGACCACGGCCGACAAGGTGCTGGACGAGGCCGTCGCGCTGGCAAAGGCGATCAGCGTGAACGCGCCGCTGTCGGTGCGCGAATCGCTGAAGGTCTCCCGCATGAGCTTCGATGCGGCCGAAGAGGAGCTGTGGAAGATCTCCAACAAGACTTCGGCGCTGGTTTTCAGCTCGGAAGATGCGAAGGAAGGCCCCGTCGCCTTCCTCGAGAAGCGCGCGCCCGTCTGGAAGGGTCGCTGAGACGACACTTGGGAGGGCCGGGTTTCCCGGCCCTCCCCCCGTCCGCGCAATCCGCCGGGCCTCAACCCTGTGGATCGACCGCCGGTTCCAGCAGGCGGTGCAGATGCACCACCACATATTTCATCTGCGCGTCGTCCACCGTGCGCTGGGCTTCCCCGCGCCAGGCGGCTTCCGCCGTGGCGTAGTCGGGGAAGATGCCCACGATGTGCAGGGCCGACGGATCCTCGAAATCATGGCCGCGCGGGTCTTTCACCCGGCCGCCGAACACAAGATGCAGTTTGCTCATGCGGCGGCCTCTAGTGCGCGGAATTCCTCGGTCAAGCGGCTGAGCATGGATTGCAGCCATGCATCGAACTCCGGCCCTTCCCAGGCGCGGTGGTCGCCCTGCGCATAGGCAAGCGCATTGCGGTGATAGAAGAGCGCGTTCATCCGGTTCGCGACCCAGCTGTTGGCCATGCGGATCACCTTGGCCGGGCTGCCCACCACGATCGAATTGGGCGGCACGATGGTGCCATCCTTCACATAGGCGTGCTGGCCCACGATCGAATTGTCCCCGATGTGGGAGCCGCCGTAGATCGTGGCATTGATGCCCACCAGCACATTGTTGCCGATGCTGGAGCCATGGATGGTGGCGTGGTGGGTGATGGAACAATGGCTTCCGATCACCACCGGCCGGCCGGGATCCGTATGGATCATCACGAAATCCTGGATGTTCGTGAAGGCCCCGATATCCACATGCGCGGCTTCCGACCGGATCACCGCATTGCACCAGATGGAGCTGCCCTCCCCCATCCGCACCTTCCCATAGAGAAGGGCGCTGGGATGGACGAAGGCCGCCGCCGACAGATCAAGTTCGCTGTTCCCGCTCATGGCGGGCAGGTTATTTGGCCTTCTTCATGAAGTCCACAAGCGCATCGAAGCCGTTCTTCTCGATATAGGCCTTGAAGTCGGCTTCCTGCGTGAGCGCGACGTTCACGCCGTTCACGGTGATGTTCGAAACCAGCGGCTTCGCGCCGGGCTTCACCTGCCAGATCGCGTCGATCGGCTTGCCGCCCTTGGGATCGGTGATGCGCGTGAACACGTCCACTTCGCCGCGGTTGCCGCGCGGAACGGTGCGCACCACCGTCACCTTCGCGGTCGCGAAGTCATACAGCCGGTCCGAATAGGTGTTGACGATGAAATCCGGCAGCGCAGCGCGATAGGCGTTCACCTGCGCGTCGGTCAGCTTGATCGGGCTGCCCGGCGCCCGATAGGCCCGAATCAGCCGCAGGCCGGTGCCGTCCACATCGAAATTCGCGCGCAGCAGGGTGCGAAACTTCGTCCGCGCCTGATCCCGCGTCAGGCTCTTGTCGCGCAGCACGCCGAAGGCCTGGTTCGCAAGGCCATCGATGAAGTCGGCCGCCGCCTTCTGCTGCGCCGGGGTGGCGGGGCCGCTGGCGGCCGTCTGCGCCGCGGCGGGCATGGCGAAGGCGGCCGGAACGGCCAGGGCAATCGCAAGTGCAAGGGTGATGGGCTTCAATTCCATGCTCCGGTCTGGGGGCTGGCACTGAAAAGGGGCCGGCCGTTCGGCCAACCCCTTTCCATGAAACGACTTTCTGGCTGCTGAACGCCGGATCAGGCGCGGCGGCGGCCGGAAGCCGGCAGCAGCGCGCCGATCAGGGCGCCGGCGGCAAGCGCCACCAGCACCACCGTCGCCGGATTTTCCTGCGGCTGCTTCTTCGCCCAGTCTCCCGCTTCGCCGGCCGCGATCCGGGCCTTTTCGGCAGCATCGCGGGCAGCCTCGGCGGCTTCATGTGCCTTCTGGCGGGCGACGACGGCAGCTTCGGCGGCGCGCTCCTTCGCATCGGCCGTCAGGTCTGCCGCGCGCGAGCGGGCGGCATAATAGCTGCCTTCGGCCTTCTCCGTCAGGTGGACGGCCTCTTCCTTCACCTTACCCCAGGCCGTGGCCGCCTTTGCGGACAGCGCGTCATCCGTGTCGGTCATCAGGGGATCCTCCATGTCATAAGCCGCATAAAGCGGCGTTGGCTTCTTCCGGGTGGCAAACCAGGCGAGGCCGGCAGCTGCCAGCCCGACGAGCCCTCCGCCCGCGACAAGGGTTCGATTGTCGCGCACCCAGTCCATGCTGTCGTGCACGAGATCCTCGGCAATGTTCAGAACGTCATCCGTCACTCGATCCACCTCCGCCCAGGCCCTGTCCCTGGCTTCCTGCACCAGGTTGCCGGGCCGCATGCGGACCGACAGCTCATCCAGATTTCCCGCCAGCCGCATGCGCCTGGCATTGGCTTCGGCCCTCAGGGCCTCCATCCGCACATCGTCCGCCTCAGGCCGCTTCACGAACGCCCCCGCTCTCCGCCGGCCTGCCCGGCACCTCGGGCAGGGGCGCCCGATCCGCCAGCAGATCCAGGTCCCGGCCCATCCGTTTCAGCACGCGTTCGGGCAGGATCGGCTGGCCGGATACGCCGTCCAGCCCCTTCGAGACCAGCAACCAGCCGGCCCCAAGGCAAAGGACGGCGACAACCAGCAGAGCCAGCAGCAGGCCGATGAATTCCGACAACGCCACCACGGCCGCAATCGTCAGGAACACCAGCGCCATCAGCGCCAGCATGCCGCCGATCACGATCTTGGCCGATTCGCGGCCGATCAGCTTCAGGTTCCGTTCCGTCTCGGCCCTGGCAAGCGCCGCTTCCGCCCGGACGAGGCCGCCGGCATCCGCGACAACCTCGGTCCAGGTTTCGACGATCGAGCGCCGCCGTGGTTCGGCTGCGCCCGGTTCGCCGCTGTCGAACTCAGGCCTCGCGGCCACCCGAACCCTTCAGGAAACGAGCAAGGGCAAAGCCGATAACGGCCGCCGCGCCGACAGCGATGGCGGGGTTGTTGCGGACGGCGCTGCGGGCGTCCTCGGCAATTTCGTCCACTTCCTTCTCGCGAAGCTTGGTGGAGAATTTGTCGATCGAGTCCGCAGCCTTGCGGGCAAATTCGGCCGCCTTGGCATTGCCGCTGTCAGACGGGGAATCGCCCAGCTTGCCGGCAATCTGCCGCGCGGCGTCGGCCAGACCCGCCAGCCCTTCGGCTGCGTAGTCCTTGCCGGTCGAGGCTGCAGTTTTGGCGCCTGCACCCGCCTTCTCGAAGATCTCGGCTGCTTCGCCCTTCACTTCGACGATCACGTCCGAAGCCTTATCGGCCGCCTTTTTCGACGCCGTCCGGGCCTTGCCCGCCACGTCGTCGGCCAGGTCGGTGATGGTCTTGCCGTTGGTTGCCATGGTCAGCTCCTCATCCAGCGCCCCGGCTATGGGGGCAAAACCTCTCTCACCTGACTAGTTAGGGTGGCTGCCGGCCGGTTCCAACCCCCTTCAGGGGAATGGCTGCCAGCCGGCAGCGGGGATCAGAGAACCTCGAACAGGCCGGCAGCCCCCATGCCGCCGCCCACGCACATCGTCACCACGACATGCTTCACGCCCCGGCGCTTTCCTTCGATCAGCGCATGGCCGACGAGCCGTGCCCCGGACATGCCGAACGGATGGCCGATGGAAATGGCCCCGCCATCCACATTCAGCCGATCCATCGGGATGCCCAGCTTGTCGGCGCAATAGAGAACCTGCACCGCAAACGCCTCGTTCAGCTCCCACAGGCCGATATCGTCCACCTTCAGGCCATGCTGCTTCAGCAGCTTGGGAATGGCATAGACGGGGCCGATCCCCATTTCGTCGGGCTCAAGGCCGGCCACCGCCATGCCGACATAGCGACCAAGCGGCGTCAGGCCCCGTCGTGCGGCTTCACCCGCCTCCATCAGAACCGAGGCGGAGGCCCCGTCCGACAGCTGGCTGGCGTTTCCGGCGGTGATGTTCTTGCCCGGGCCGCGCACCGGCTGGAGGCCCTTCAGCCCTTCGAGCGTGGTTTCCGGGCGGTTGCCCTCGTCCTTCGACAGCGTGATCACATGTTCGGAGACTTCCTTCGTCTCCTTGTTCACCATCTTCATGGTGGCCTTCACGGGTACGATCTCGTCGTCGAAGCGGCCGGCCTGCTGCGCCGCCGCCGTGCGCTGTTGCGACTGGAGCGAATATTCATCCTGCCGGTCGCGGCTGATGCCATAGCGGGCCGCCACAGTCTCGGCCGTATCGATCATCGGCATGTAAACGGTCTGGTGGATGGCGATCAGCTCCGGGTCGGCCTCCACGCGGAACTTGTCGTTCTGGACGGTGGAGATCGAATCGACGCCCGCGCCGACGGCGATCTGCATGCCGTCCACGATGATCTGCTTCGCTGCCGTCGCGATCGCCATCAGGCCCGACGAGCATTGCCGGTCGATCGTCTGGCCCGACACGGTGACGGGCAGCCCCGCGCGCAGCAGGGCGAGGCGACCGATGTTGGGCGCGCCGGAGCCCTGCGTCAGGACGCAGCCCATCACGACATCGTCGATTTCGGGCCCGTCCAGCTTTGCCCGCGCGACGGCCGCCTTCACGGCGTGGCTCGCGAGCGTCGGCGTCAGGGTTGCGTTGAACGCCCCGCGATGCGCCTTTCCGATCGGCGTGCGGGCGGTGGAAACGATGACGGCTTCACGCATCTTGATTCTCCCCAGATCCATTCCGTTGACGCAGCCGGCAAGCCGCGCCGCAATCACATATCAGGCATCACACATAGGCGAGGGTGACCCACTCAGCCGCAAGCGCCGGCTTGTCTTCACCTTCGATCTCCACCTTCACCTCGACCGTCGTCTGCACGACGCCGGGCGAACGCTCGCTCACATCCTTCATGGCGAAATGGCCGCGAACCCGCTTGCCGCTTTTCACCGGCGCCAGGAAGCGCACCGAATTCAGGCCATAGTTGACGCCCATCTTCGTGCCCTCGATCCCCGGCAGCACGCCATAGGCCATCGCCGACAGCAGCGAGAGGGTGAGATAGCCGTGCGCAATGGTGGTGCCGAACGGCGTCTGTTTCGCCAGTTCAGGGTTCACATGGATGAACTGGTGATCCCCGGTCGTCTCGGCGAACTGGTCGATCCGCGCCTGATCCACCAGGATCCAGTCCGACGTCCCCAGTTCCTTGCCCTTCAGCGCCAGATAATCTGCAAGCGGAAGTCCTCGCCCCATGTCTCTCTCCCCGGAAATGGCGTTTCGAATGTGCTGCGTCCTTGCCGACTGCCCCTGCCGGGCGCAACCCCGCAAAGAGGAGGCCCGGCGCCGGCGCCCTGCCCGTTCAGCCCTTTCAGCGCGCCCGCCCCCGCGGAACCGCCGACCCGCCGCCGGGCGGGTGGGGATCCACGATGTGACCATCGGGCCCGGCCAGGAAGCTCAGCTGCGACGGGAAGGCGAACTGGATGCCCAGTTCCCCGAACCGGCGGATCGCGGCGATCATGACGGCCTGGCGGGCATCGAACATGGATTGAAGATCCGCCTTCTGCACCGTGAACACCAGTTCGTAATCCAGCGCCGAGGGCGCGAACTGAAACAGGTGGGCGCGATCGAAGCGGCAGTCCGTCACGCCGTTCACGATCCGCTCCAGCTCTGCCGGGATCCGGTCCAGAAGCTTCGGATCCGTCTGATAGATCACCTCGATCAGCATCGCGACGCGGCGGTGCGAATAATCCGCGAAATTGTTGATCTGCTGGTTCAGCAGGTTGGCGTTCGACATCACGACGACTTCGCCTGACAGCGCCCGCAGGCGGGTGGTCTTCAGCCCGATGTGCTCCACCGTGCCGACAACCCCCTGCGGCCCGCCGATCTGGATTGTTTCCCCGCGCCGGAACGGCTGGTCCAGCAGGATCGACAGCGCGGCGAACAGGTCTGAAAATATGCCCTGCGCGGCAAGGCCGATCGCGATACCCCCGATCCCGAGGCCGGCGACCAGGGCCGTGACGTTCACGCCGAGGTTGTCCAGCAGGATGATCAGCGCGAACGCCCAGACCACGACATTGATCAGGACGGTGAGCACGCCAACCGCCGACGACATGGTGGCGTCGCCGCTCTGCGCGGCGGCCTTGCGTTCGACCAGTGCGATCAGGAATTCGCGCACCCAGAAGGCGCCCTGCACCGCAGAGGCCACCGTGAAGAGGAATGCGATCAGCCCTTCCCAGGCCGCCGGGGCCTGGAAGAAGCTGGTGACGATCCGCGCGGACACCATCACAAGGAAGAAGCTGCGGGTTTTCGATAGCACCCTGAGCGCCACCCAGCCCCATGTCCCGAACACCGAGCTGCGCGCCAGGCGCCGTCGCGCCCAGCTCCGCAACGTCCAGAACAGGCCGTAAAGTAGGGCGCCGATCGCCAAGCCGGCCAACAGGCCCAGGCTGTCTGTCCGCAGCCAGTGGAACAGCTCGCGCGTCAGCTGCTCGGTCTGTTCCGGCAGGCTCAGCAGATCCTCGGTGGCTTTTTCGGACAGCGGCGCGCCCTTGCCTGCCGTGCCGGACGCCGCGATTTTCGGAACTGGAATGGACATGGCGCCATCTAGCCGCACCCCACTAGCCGAGGCAAACTGCCATCCCTATGGCTGGCACCATGCTGCTGCCCGATGAATTCCGCCTGGAGTCCGGCGAAGCCCCGATCGCGCTGGTGACGGGCGGCGCAAAGCGCGTCGGCCGTGCCCTTGCCGATGCACTGGCCGCGCGCGGCTTCCGCATCGCCCTTCATTACAACCGGTC
>NZ_JAYRCW010000003.1:0-66797 GCF_041909755.1 Sandaracinobacter sp. | reverse complement strand
CGGTGGCGACGGCCATCGAACTTCGACAGCGATGCGAAGGCGACATGGGCGATATCCATGTTGAGGCCCATGCCGATCGCGTCGGTCGCGACCAGATAATCCACTTCGCCCGACTGGTAGAGCGCGACCTGCGCATTGCGGGTGCGGGGGGACAGGCCACCCATCACCACCGCTGCCCCACCCTTGTGGCGGCGGAGCATTTCCGCCAGCGCATAGACATCCTCTGCCGTGAAGGCGACGATGGCCGACCGGGCGGGCAGCCGCGACAGCTTCTTCGGCTCTGCCCATTCCAGCTTCGAAAAGCGCGGTCGGTTGATGATCTGCGCATCCGGCAGCAGGCGCCGCAGCACCGGGCGCAGCGTTTCCGCGCCCAGGATCATGGTTTCGGCGGTGCCGCGCACATGCAGCATCGCATTGGTGAAGACATGGCCCCGTTCCGGATCGGCGCCCATCTGCCCTTCATCGATGGCGACGAAGGGAAAGGCCCGATCCGTGACCATGGATTCGGCGGTGCACAGGAAATAGCGCGCGCCCGGCGGCACGATCCGTTCTTCCCCGGTGACCAGCGCAACCTGCGCGGCGCCCTTCAGCGCCACCACCCGATCATAGACTTCGCGGGCCAGCAGGCGCAGCGGGAACCCCATCATGCCCCCGGTGTGGGCGCACATGCGCTCCACGGCGAGGTGGGTTTTCCCCGTGTTGGTGGGGCCGAGGACGGCGGTGAGTTCAGCCCCGAGGCGCGTCATGACGGCTGCGCCGGGCCAACGGCGGGGGGCGTTCCGGAAGGGGAACGAAGGGGTTCCAGCAGGCTATCCGGTCCGGGCGACCCGGCCGCCTCTTTGGGCATGCCGGCCAGACGGGCAACGCGAGTGCGAATGATCGCCTCTCCCACCAAGTCCTACCAAGATATGGTGGCATGGTGCGTTGCGGCACGCAAGAGATGGTTGTCAGTGCCCGTTTCATTGCACTGGGGTCCGTTGCCGATGGGCCACAGGATCGGGATTCGGCTCGTCCCCGCCATCGGGCGCTTCGTCGCAGCGCCACGGCGCCGTCGGGCCCCAAAGCTTGACCGCGCGGGGGGAGTGATTCAGGGTTCCCGTCCAACAACTTATCGTAACCGGCCGGGACGAGCCGGGCAGTGTTGGGGCAACCCCCTCGCTGAAGCTGACAGGGTTCGGGGCGTGAAGCCCCAAGGAGAGGGGTCGTATCCGGGTTCATGATGGCGCGCATCCTGACCACTGATTCCACGGAAACGTCTGCCGCGCGGGCGATCGGGACTGGCCTTGGCCACGATCGCTGACACGGCGCTGGCCGGGCGTGCGCCGGCCGCCCCCCGTTTCGATTTCAGCCGCCTGGCGGGCCTGGATGCCGCGCAGCGCCTGAAGCGGTCCGCGCTGCAATTCGCGGATGCCGACATCGTCGTGGACCTGGGGGATTCGATCGGGTCCGGCCATTGGTGGCGCGGGCTTGCAACGCTTGGCGCGCTGACGGCGGCTGCTTTGGCGTTGGGAACCAGCCTGCCCACGCTGCCGGGGGCCGTACCGCCCGCCCAGCCAGAGGCGCTGCGTGCGGAAAGCCGGGCGATCGGGATCGGCCCGCTGGCGCTGGGCAGCCCCTCGGCGCGCCGCGCGCCGCCCACGCCGCTGGCGCGGCGGCTGGCCGAAGCGCCGGAGCGGCCGCGGGTGGAGCTGTCCGCCAATGTGGGATCGGGCGGGCTGGAAGGCGCGTTGCGCCGGGCCGGGGTGGGCCGGGAAGATCTGGACCGGCTGTTCGCGCAGCTATCGGGCATTGCCAATCCGCGCGGGGTGAAGCCGGGCACCGGCGTGACCATCGTGCTGGGGCGGCGCGAAACCAAGGCCGTGCCAAGGCCGCTGGAATTCCTGTCGTTCCGCGCGAACTTCGAAACGAAGGTGGAGGCGCGGCGCGGCGCGGAAGGCCAGCTCGTCGTGAAGCCGATCGCCATCAAGATCGACAACACGCCGCTGCGGGTGACCGGCGTTGTCGGTGCGTCGCTGGAACGGTCTGCCCGCGCGGCGGGTCTGCCGGCGTCTGTGGTGCAGGAATATGTGCGCCAGCTGGGCTATGCGCTGGATGTCCATCGCGACGTCGGCAAGCGGGACCGGTTCGAGATCATCGTGGCGCACCGCCGGGCCGAGACGGGCGAGACGGAAATGGGCCGGCTGCTCTATGCCGGGCTGCTCAATGGCCGCTCCAACATCTCGCTGATGCGCTGGGGGGACAAGGGCGAATTCTTCTGGCAGACGGGCGAAGCCGTCCGCAAGGGGCTGATGAAGACGCCGGTGGCAGGCGCCCGGCAGACATCCGGTTTCGGCATGCGCTTCCACCCGGTGCTGGGCTACAGCCGGATGCACAAGGGCGTGGATTTCGGCGCCCCCAGGGGCACCCCCATCCTGGCGTCCTCCGGCGGCAAGGTGGTGTTCGCGGGCTGGGGCGGCGGCTATGGCAATGTCGTCGTGCTGGATCATGGCAAGGGCATCCGCACCCGCTATGCCCATATGCACAGGATCGGCGTGAAGAACGGCCAGCAGGTCGGGCAGGGCCAGTCCATCGGGCAGGTGGGCTCCACCGGCCTGTCGACCGGGCCGCACCTGCACTATGAAGTGTGGGCGAACGGCACGGCGGTCGATCCGCGATCGGTGAAATTCTTTGGTGGGGCGCAGCAGCTGGGCGGCCGGGATCTCGCCCGCTTCAAGGGCGAGATGTCGCGGCTGAAGGCGATCCCCGCTTCGGACTGAGCCGTCAGCGGGCGTTCCGGATCAGCGGAATCCCCAGCAACAGCAAAACGACGCCCAGAACCCCCGCATGGCGCCCCGACTCCGAGCTGGTGAGCAGGAATGCGGCATAGTCCAGCGAGGACCAGAGCATCGCCAGGCAGACGGCGAGAAACACCAGAGGGACGACAGGATAGAACGGCACCCGGAATCCCATCGCGTGCGGATGGGTTCGGCGCAGGCGGAACAGCGCCGCTGCCGTAAGCGCGAGGAACAGCCAGAAAACCGGGGCGCCAAAGGCCACCATCGCCGTGAAGCCATCGCGCGCGGTTGCGCCATAGGCCGTAAGGACGATCGCGATCAGCGCCTGCAGCAGCAGCGCCGGGCGGGGAACCGAGCGTGCCTGATCCCAGCCGGCGAGCGGTGCCAGCAGCGGCACCTGCCGCCCCGCCGCGCACATGGCGCGTGCGCCCGTGATCACGGTGGCGTTGATGGTGGAGAGCGAGGCGACGATGACGGCGGCGGCGATTGCGGCGGCAGCCGCCGGGCCGAACGCGGCCTCCAGAAGGCGGGTGGCGGGCGCCGGCGTCGCCGCCAGCGCTTCGCGGCCCAGCGTGAACAGGAAGGCGGCGTTGATCGACAGATAGAGGAGGGTGACGGCGCCGATGCCCAGCAGCAGCGCGCGGACAAGGCCGCCGCCGCCGGCCCTGGTTTCCGCAGACAGATAGGCCGCCTCGTTCCAGCCGCCATAGGCAAGCAGGATGAAGACGAGCGCGAGGCCGAGGCCGGTTCCGGCAGGCTGCGCGTCTGGCAGCGGCTGTGGGGCTGCCCCGTCGCCGAGGCCGAGCCACAGGGCGGCGGCCAGAATGGCGGCGATCGCGGCCACCTCGACTGCGACGAACAGCATCTGGCCGCGTCGCCCCGCCTCCAGGCTGAACATGTTGGCGAGCGTGACCCCGGCGATGGCCGCGCCTGCCCAGATCGCCGGATGCGGGCCGTTCGGCCATAGCCCCCGGGCATAATCCCCGACGACAAAGGCGACGGTGGCGATTGCGCCCGTCTGCATCACGGCGATGCGCGCCCAGACGAACAGCGCCCCCACGCGCGGCCCCCAGGCGAGGCGGAGGAAATGATACTCGCCGCCGATGGAGGGGAAGCGCGTGGCGAGTTCGGCATAGGTGAGCGCGCCCGTCAGCGCCGCCAGGCCGCCAAGCGCCCACAGCGCCAGCGCCTGCCATTCGGTGGATACGGCGGCCGCGACATCGGCCGGCACGCGGAAGATGCCCGCCCCGATCATGATGCCCACGATCATCAGGGCGACGTCGGCGGCAGAGAGCCGCCGCTGGGGCTGCGGCGCCTGCAAGGTCAGCCGGCGGACCTGATCCGGGTGGCGACCCAGCCCGATCCGACGATCTGGTTGCCGCGAAGTTCGCCGACCAGTTCCTGCCCGTTTGCGCGGACAAGATGGATGGTGCTGCCCTTCACATGCCCATCCTTCAGGGGGCCGCCGCGCGCGACGGAGAGCTTCTGGAACTGCTGGCCGATTTCGGCCGCGAAGCGTTCATTGCCCACCTCGAACGCCCAGCGGCCCGCGACCTGCGCCGGAACGATCCAGAAATAGCCCGTCGCGTCATCGGTGCTGATCGTCCGTTCCGGTTCCCATTCGCCCATGGTGAAGGCGTGGGACAGGATGCGGGTGCCCGGCTTCATCTTCAGCAGCGTGTCCCTCAGCTTCAGGTTCAGGCTGGGGAGGAGGTACATGGTGACGACGCTGGCGTCGGTGAAATCGGTTTCGAAGATGTCGCCGTTGATGAAGCTCGCCTTGCCGGAAACGCCGGCGCGCTGGGCATTGCGGCGGGCCAGCGCCACCATGTCGGGGTTATATTCCACGCCCAGCGAGCGGGCGCCGAAATCACGGGCGGCGGCGATCGCGATCTTGCCGTCGCCCGACCCCAGATCGACGACATAGTCCGTGGGCTTCACCTCCGCGACCGTCAGCATCGCCTTCACGAGGCTGTCGGGCGTGGGCACCCAGATCACGTCCTTCCCGGCCTGACCGACTTCGGGCTGATATTTCTCGTCGCCCTCCTGCGCCTGGCTGGTCTGCATCAGCGACAGGCGCAGCGGCGCGGATTCGGCGATGGGATCCGGCAGGGGCGGCGGGGCCAGCGGATCCTGCACATCGGGCGTGTTGCCCAGCATCTTCACCTGCGCGGCGGCAGGGGCCGCCAGCGAGATCAGGGACAGGACAAGCAACGCCTTCATTTCACGCACCTCCTTGCTGTCGCGGGCTGTTGTGGCACAGCTTCCGGCGGGCGGCGAGGGCCGTTGCGATGAATCGTTCAGGCGGCCCAGCGGGCGAAGATGGCGGTGGGAAGCAGGGTGCCGCGCGTTTCTTCGCGGATGGCCATTTCGCCGGGCTGCACGCGGCCGGGCAGATGCGCCGCCAGCGGCGCGAGCAGGCCTTCCAGCGCCAGCGCCGACAGGCGGACAGCATAGGTGGTGAGGATGAGGAAGCGGCTGTCGCCGTCCAGCAGCTTCACGCAATCGGCCAGCAGCGCGGGCAGATCGGTGGTCAGATCCCACACCTCTCCGTCCGGGCCGCGCCCGAACTTGGGGGGGTCCAGCAGAATGGCGTCATAGCGGCGGCCGCGCCGGACTTCGCGGGCGACGAACTTGCGCGCATCCTCGGTGATCCAGCGGATGGGCCTGTCGGCAAGGCCGGAAAGCGCCGCATTGGCGCGCGCCTGTTCGACCGCCTTCTTCGAGGCATCGACATGCACCACCTGCGCGCCCGCCCTGGCTGCAACGAGGCTGGCGACGCCGGTGTAGCCGAACAGGTTCAGCACCTGCGCGCCTTCGGGCAGGGCGGCGAGCCGCGCCCAGTGGGGCGCCATGTCGGGGAAGAATCCAAGGTGGCGGAAGGGGGTGCACTGCGCGTGCAGCCTCACGCCCGCCTGTTCGATGGGCCAGGCCGGCGGCACATTCGCATTCAGGCGCCAGCGGCCGCCGCCATCGTCGTCGGAGCCGCCGACAAACTCGCCATCCGCCTGCCAGTCCGCCAGCGCGGGGGCCCACATCGCCTGCGGTTCGGGGCGGATGAAGCGGTAGGGGCCGCAGCGTTCCAGCTTCCGGCCGTGGCCGGAATCGATGAGCGCGAAGTCGGGCGTCGGGTCTGCGACGAGGATTTCGAGCCCGGCTTGAACAGGGGAAGCCATCAGGCGGCCAGCCTGTCGGCCTTCGGGCCAACGGCGGCGAGGGCGACGGGGCTTGCCAGCATGGCGGCGCCTGCCGCGCGGGCCTCTTCCAGCGTGACGGCATCGAGCTGGGCGATCAGTTCGGCGGCCGTCAGCACGCGGCCCCAGGTGAGGATGCTGCCGCCCAGCCAGTCCGCGATGCCGCCGGGCGCTTCCAGCGCCATCAGCACGCCGGCCTTCTGCTGGGCGCGGGCGCGGTCCAGCTCGGCCGGAGAGAGGTCTCGCGCGGTGGCATGGGCGATTTCCAGCGCGAGGTCGCGCGCCTGTGCGGCATCGCCCGGACGCGACGCGGTATAGATGTTCATCATCCCCGCATCGGCATGCACCCCGTGCGAGGCGCTGACGGAATAGGCGAGGCCCCGCTCCTCCCGCAGCTGCTGGAACAGCCGCGAGGACATGCCGCCGCCCAGCGCCATGGCGAACAACCGCGCAGCGTCGATTTCCGGCGCGCGCGGCGCAAAGCCCCGGAAGCCAAGCGCCAGATGCAGCTGCTCGTTGCGCTGGCTGTCCGTCCGGGCGCCGCCGGTCCAGCGGGCTGGCTCTATGGGGCCGGGCCGGCCGGCCGGAAGGCTGCCCAGAAAGCGTTGGGCAAGGTCCACCATCCGCGCATGGTCCACCTTGCCCGCAGCCGCCAGCACCATGCCGTCGCCGCGATAATGCGCCTGTTGCCAATGGCGCAGCGCAGCGGTGTCCAGCGCAGCCAGGCTGTCTGCGGTGCCCAGAATGGGGCGGCCAAGGCTTTGGCCGGTGAAGGCGGTGGCCTGCAGATGATCGAAGACAAGATCGTCGGGCGTATCCAGCGCCTCTCCGATTTCGGACAGCACCACTTCGCGCTCCAGCGCCAGATCGGCTTCCGCGAACAGCGGGTTCGTGACGAGGTCAGAGACCAGCTCCACCGCCAGCGGCACGTCGGCTGCCAGCACCCGGGCATGGAAGCAGGTGGTATCGCGCGAGGTCCAGGCGTTCAGCGCGCCGCCGACATCCTCGATCTGTTCGGCGATCGTCCGCGCCGGGCGGGTGGCAGTGCCCTTGAACACCATATGTTCGAACAGATGGGCGAGGCCGTTTTCACCCGCCCGCTCATTGCGCGCGCCGACATCGGCGTTGAGCGCGACAGCCGCCGTTTCCAGCCCCGGCATGTGGAGGGTGGCGACGGTGAGGCCATTCCCCAGGATGGTGGTTTCAGCGGTCATGCGCGGGCGCGGATGTGGGCCTTCAGCGCCGCTTCATCGGCAGGCAGATGGTCATAGCGCTCCTCGCGGTCGAACAGGTGGGCGACCCGGCGCGGCAGGCCGGGGCGGATGCCTGTCGCCCGTTCCACGGCATCCGGGAATTTCGCCGGGTGGGCGGTGGCCAGCGTCACGAGCGGCCCTTCGCAATCCTCCGCCCGGGCGCGGGCGGCTGCCAGGCCGACGCCGGTGTGCGGATCGATCAGCTGGCCGCATTCGCTGTTGGCCCAGGCGAGCGCCTGCATCATGCCCGCTTCGGTCACGCGCGACGCCAGGAACAGCTTCGAAGCCTCCGCCCGCTGCGCGTCCGTCAGCTTCAGCGTGCCCGACTGTTCGAAGCCCTGCATGGCGGCGGCCAGCGCCGCGCCGTCGCGGCCGTGGAGATCGAACAGCAGGCGCTCGAAATTGGAGCTGATCTGGATGTCCATCGACGGCGTCGCCGTGGGCGTGACCTTGCCGACGGAATAGTCGCCCGCCGACAGCGCCCGGGCGAGGATGTCGTTGACGTTGGTGGCGACCAGCAGGCGGTTCACCGGCAGCCCCATCCGCTGGGCGCAATAGCCCGCGAACACGTCGCCGAAATTGCCGGTGGGAACCGACCAGCTGGCGGCCCGGTGCGGCGCGCCGAGCCGGACCCCGGCATGGACATAATAGACGATCTGCGCGAGCAGCCGGGCCCAGTTGATGCTGTTCACGGCCGACAGCTGGAATTCGGTGCGGAAGGCGGCGTCGTTGAACAGCGTCTTCACCAGCCGCTGGCAATCGTCGAAGCTGCCGTCGACCGCGATGTTGTGGACGTTGGGCGCGTTCACCGTCGTCATCTGGCGGCGCTGAACGTCTGACACGCGCCCCTGCGGATGCAGCATGAAGATGGTGATGCCGGGGCGGCCCGCCACGGCCTCGATTGCGGCGGAACCGGTGTCTCCGCTGGTCGCGCCGACGATCGTCAGCCGGTCGTTCGCGCCCAGGAAATGGCCGAACAGCCCGCCGAGGAATTGCAGCGCCACATCCTTGAAGGCGAGCGTGGGGCCGTGGAACAGTTCCAGCAGCCAGTGGCGGTGATCCAGCTGCACCAGCGGCGTGACGGCAGCGTGGCCGAAATCGCCATAGGCGTCTGCGATCAGCGATTTCAGCTCCGCATCCGTCAGCGAGCCCTGAACATAGGGGCGCATCACCGCCAAGGCGGTTTCCGCATAGCTGGCGGTGGCGAGCGATTCGAGAAGCTCGGCCGAAAGCTGCGGCCATTCGGCCGGCAGATAGAGGCCGCCATCGGTTGCCAGACCGGCGAGAGTCGCGCCCCTGAAATCGAGGACCGGCGCCTGTCCACGTGTGCTGAGATACTGCATGACCGCTGGCGGTTAGGCCTGAGGCGGCCTTTGTGCAACCCAGCGGCGCAGCCACAGGCCATAGATGACGAGCAGGATGCCGGCGAAGCTGAACCACTGGATCGCATAGAGCCGGTGGTTGTTGGGGATCGTTTCCGGCCCCGGCGGCGCGGAGGGGAGGAGTGGCGGTTCCGCCGCTTCCAGCACCAGCGCAAGCCCCAGCCCGCCATCCGGACCCGTCGGGACGATCATGCCGCCGACGGCGCCGGAAGGCGGGGTTGCGGCAGCCGCCGAATCCGCGCGGGGGCCCCAGCCGGCGTTGACGAGCAGCGGCGCCCCATCCGACGTGCAGGGAAAGAAGACGGAATAGCCAGAGGCACCCTCGAGGTTGCGCCCCGCCTTTTCCACCGCGGGGCCGTCGCAGCTGACATCCAGCCGGGCCTTGCGGAACAGCAGATCCTGCCGGCCGGCATCGGGCTGGAAGCGGGTGACGGGCGGAAGGGCGCTGTTCCGTTCCAGCTGGGCCAGCACCTGTTCCTTCCAGTGCATGCGGCTGATCTGCCACAGGCCCAGCGCGACGAGGATCGGCAGCGCCAGCGCGACCGTCATCGTCGGAAGAACGGGAAAGCCCCGGCGGTTTCCCGCCGGGGCCTTGCCGGTGTTCAGAGGGGAAGGATCAGTGGCCGGCGCCAACGGCGGCCCCGAAGTTCGAACCCCAGATGTAGATCGTCAGGAACAGGAACAGCCAGACGACATCGACGAAGTGCCAGTACCAGGCAGCCGCTTCGAAGCCGAAATGCTGCTTCGGCGTGAAATCGCCGAGGTAGGCGCGCCACAGGCAGACGGCGAGGAAGATGGTGCCCACGATCACGTGGAAGCCGTGGAACCCCGTCGCCATGTAGAAGGTGGCGCCATAGATGTTGCCGGAGAAGCCGAAGGTGGCGTGGCTGTATTCATAGGCCTGCAGCATCGAGAAGAGGACGCCAAGCCCGATGGTGAGCCAGAGGCCCTGTTTGAACGCCTTCCGGTCGCCGTGGATGAGGGCGTGGTGCGCCCAGGTGATGGTGGTGCCCGACAGCAGCAGGATCAGCGTGTTCAGCAGCGGATAGACGAAGGGGTCGAGCGGCTCGATCCCCTTGGGCGGCCAGACGCCGCCGATAACCTCTGCCGAAGAGGGGTAGAGCGCGGCCGAGAAGAAGGCCCAGAACCAGGCGACGAAGAACATCACTTCGGACGCGATGAACAGGATCATCCCATAGCGGTGATGCAGCTGCACGACCGGGGTGTGATCGCCGGCGTTCGCTTCGTCGCGCACGTCGGAAAACCAGAAGAAGAAGGTGGCGAGCACGCCCGCAAGGCCGAGCGCCGCAACCCAGACACCCCAGGCCTGGTCATGCCACCAGAACACCGAGCCGCCGAGCATGACCATCGCGGAGATGGCGCCCATCAGCGGCCAGGGGCTGGGGGGCAGGATATGGAAATCGTGGTTCTTCGCGGAAGCCATGTCTCTCACCTGAACTTTCGTTTTGTCGGCCCTAGCCCGCCGGGGCGGGGGAGGGCAAGATTTCTAGCGCGTCTTTGCGGCGATTTCCGAGGATCCCGTGGCATAGATGCCGGGCGCCTTCGTCGGCTGCTCCACGGGATAGAAGCTGTAGGACAGGGTGATCTCGTCGATGTCCTTCGCATCCGGGTCGTCCAGGATGGCGGGATCGACATAAAAGACGACGGGCATGTCCACCGTCTGCCCGGGCGCAAGTGTCTGCTCGTTGAAGCAGAAGCACTGGATCTTGGCGAAATACTGCCCGGCGGCGGCCGGGGTCACGTTGAAGGTGGCGCTGCCCGTGGTCGGGCCGGATGCCGAGGAACTGGCGCGATAGAAGGCCATGTTCTGTTCGCCGATCTTCACGTCCACCGGCCCCTGCGCGGGGGCGAACTGCCAGGGCAATCCGCCCCGGACATTGCCGTCGAAGCGGACCTTGATGGTGCGGCCATGCAGCGCCTTCAGCTGATCGGCGCCGGGGGCCGAGGCGGCATCGACCTTCATCGTCGTGCCGCCGAAGCCGGTGACCTGACAAAAGACGCGATAGAGCGGCACCGACGCATAGGCGAGGCCCGCCATGCCGAGCGCGATGGCCCCTGCGGTGAGCGCGGTGCGCAGGTGTCGGCGGTCCGGCTGCTGGATCGTGCCTGTCATTGCACCATCCGCGACACTGTGATGCCATAGAACAGGAAGGCGAAGGCCCCCAGCACCAGGCCGATCATCAGGTTGCGCCGGCGGCGGCGGGCGAGGAAGGCCTTTTCCTCTTCAGGGGTCCAGCTCATGCGAGGCTCCGGTCCGCGACGAGGGCGGCAAAAATGGCGGCGAGATAGAAGAGCGAGAATTTGAACAGCGCCTTTTCCGCGGCCATGTCGGCTGGTTCTTCCGTGCGGCTGGCGGCGACGCGTGCGGCCAGCACCACGAAGACCAGGCTGAGCAGCACGGCCGACAGGCCATAGACGGCGCCCAGCAGGCCCAGCGGCCAGGGCGCGATCGCAACTGCGGCCAGCACGAAACTGTAGATCAGGATCTGGCGGCGCGTTTCGCGGATTCCATGGGTGACGGGCAGCATCGGGATCCCGGCGTTGGCGTAATCGATGCGCACGAACAGCGCGAGCGCCCAGAAATGCGGCGGTGTCCAGGCGAAGATGATCGCGAACAGCAGCAGCGGCAGCGCGGTGACATCGCCTGTCACGGCGGCCCAGCCGATGATCGGCGGGAAGGCCCCGGCCGCGCCGCCGATCACGATGTTCTGCGGGGTGCGGGGTTTCAGCCAGATCGTATAGACGACGGCATAGAAGAAGATGGAGAAGGCGAGCCAGCCGGCCGCGACCCAGTTGGTGGCGAAGCCCAGCGTTACGACCGAGGCGACCGACAGGATTACCGCGAAGGCAAGCGCGTCATCGCCGTGCAGCCGGCCCGAGGGCAGCGGCCGCGCCCGGGTGCGCTTCATCACCGCGTCGATGTCCGCTTCCCACCATTGATTGAAGGCAGCGGCGGCGCCCGCGCCGACGGCGATGCACAGGATCGCCACGAAGGCGAGGAAGGGCGGCAGGCTACCCGGCGCCGCGAACAGGCCGCAGGCGCCGGTGAACACCACCAGAGTCATAACCCGGGGTTTCAGCAGCGACCAATAGTCGCGCCAGTCCGAGTGAGAAAGGGCGCCTGTCGGCGCCCTTTCGGTTTCGAGATCGGGCGTGAGTGCCATTCCCGCCTCAGTGCGAGCCCTTCATGTTCCGCAGATCGGGAAGCGTCTCGAACTGGTGGAACGGGGGCGGGGAAGACAGCGTCCACTCAAGCGTGGTGGCGCCTTCGCCCCAGGGGTTGGCGGCCGCCTTGCGGCCCGCGAACAGCGACCAGAAGACGTTGATGAAGAACACCACCATGCCGGCCAGCATGATCGCATAGCCCCAGGACGCGATGTTGTTCCAGTAGGCGAAGGCTTCCGGATAGTCCGGGATGCGGCGCGGCATGCCGTCCTGGCCCAGGAAGTGCATCGGGAAGAACAGCACGTTCACGCCGATGAAGAAGATCCAGAAGTGCAGCTTGCCCAGGAACTCGTTGTAGTTCCGGCCCCACATCTTGCCGAACCAGTAGTAGAAGCCCGCGAACAGGCCGAACACCGCGCCCAGCGACAGCACATAGTGGAAGTGGGCGACGACATAATAGGTGTCGTGCATGTAAGTGTCCACGCCGCCGTTCGAGAGGACGACGCCGGTGACGCCGCCGACGGTGAACATGAAGATGAAGCCGATGGCCCACAGCATGGGCGTCTCGAAGCTGAGCTTGCCGCCCCACATGGTGGCGATCCACGAGAAGATCTTGATGCCGGTGGGCACCGCGATGATCATCGTGGCGGCGGTGAAGTACATCTTGGTGTTCACGGACAGGCCGACGGTGAACATGTGGTGCGCCCACACGACAAAGCCGACGAAGCCGATGGCGACCATGGCATAGGCCATGCCCAGATAGCCGAAGACGGGCTTGCGGCTGAAGGTGGAGAGAACCTGGCTGACGATGCCGAAGGCCGGCAGGATCATGATGTACACTTCGGGATGGCCGAAGAACCAGAACAGGTGCTGATAGAGGATCGGATCACCGCCGCCGGCGGGATCGAAGAAGGTGGTGCCGAAGTTGCGGTCCGTCAGCAGCATGGTGATGGCGCCGGCCAGCACGGGCAGCGACAGCAGCAGCAGGAAGGCGGTGACCAGCACGGACCAGACGAACAGCGGCATCTTGTGTAGCGTCATGCCCGGCGCGCGCATGTTGAAGATGGTGGTGATGAAGTTGATCGCGCCCAGGATCGAGGCAGCGCCGGCGAGGTGCAGCGAGAAGATCGCGAGATCGACCGCCGGCCCGGGGTGGCCCGAGGTGGAGAGCGGGGGATAGACCGTCCAGCCCGTGCCCGCGCCGTCGAAGCCCGCCGGGCCCGGCACGAACATGGAGACGCCCAGCAGCACGAAGGCCACCGTCGTCAGCCAGTAGGAGACGTTGTTCATCCGCGGGAAGGCCATGTCGGGCGCGCCGATCATGATGGGGACGAACCAGTTGCCGAAGCCGCCGATGACGGCGGGCATCACCATGAAGAACACCATGATGAGGCCGTGGCCGGTGATGAACACGTTCCACAGGTGATAGGCGGCGTCGATGTTGCCCTTGGTGAACCAGGGCAGCACCTGCATGCCGGGGTTCGCAAGTTCCCACCGCATGAAGCCGGACAGCGCGCCGCCGACGATCCCCGCGAAGATCGCGAAGATCAGGTAGAGCGTGCCGATGTCCTTGTGGTTGGTGGACAGGAACCAGCGGGCGAAGAAGCCCGGCTTGTGGTCGTGATCGTCGTGCGCGTGATGATCGTCATGCGCGTGAAGTGCGTGGGTGGCCATCTGGCGTGTCCTTCTCAGGCGGCGGGCGCTGCGGGCGCAGCTGCCGGAGCTTCGGTGGTGATCTGGGGGGCGGCAGCAGGCGCGACCGCCGCGCGGACGGCGCCGGCGACCTGCGCCGGGGTCAGCGCGACCTTTTCGGCCGCGATGCCGGGACCCGTCGGCTCGATGCCGTCGGCGGCCTGCTTCATGCGCACCCAGCGCTTGAAATCCTCTTCCGACAGCACTTCGATCGCGATGGGCATGAAGCCATGCTTGGTGCCGCAGAGTTCCGAGCACTGGCCGTAATAGACGCCGGGGCGATCCACCTTGAACCAGGCTTCGTTGATGCGGCCGGGCACGGCATCCATCTTCACCCAGAAGCTGGGCAGCGCGAAGCTGTGCAGGACGTCGGCGGCGGTGATCAGCACCTTCACCGTCTTGCCCGCGGGCACGACAAGGCGGTTGTCCACGTCGAGGAGATAGGGTTCGCCTGCCTTGGCGGCCTCATCCTTGGAAAGCGGCACGGAATCAAAGCTGATCCCGCCGAAATCCGGATATTCATAGCCCCAATACCATTGATAGCCCGTCACCTTCACGGTGACGTCGGCCTTGGGCGGGCTGTATTGGTTGGCGAGCAGCCGGAAGCTGGGGAAGGCGACCGCCAGCAGGATCAGCGCGGGCACCAGCGTCCAGATCACCTCGATGGTGAAATTGTGGGTGGTGGTGCTGGGCGTTTCCACCGCCGCAGAGCGGTAGCGCAGGGCAACCCAGGCCAGCAGGCCCAGAACCACCAGCGAAATCACGCCGATGATCGGGTTCAGGATCTTTTCCAGCAGGAACTTGGCTTCCTGCCCGATCGGGGTGAACTGGTCCTGGATGGCGATGCCGGCCGGAACCGGCTGGCCGACGCCGGGCGTGGGCTTGGTGCGGGTGTAGCCGGCCAGCGCATCGTTCTGCGCGGCGGCATGGGCGGCGCCGGCCTCGGTGACGGCCACGGCGGCTGCTGTCGGTGCGGCTGCGACGGCCGCCACTGGGGCAGCGGCGACGGCAGGCGCGGCATCCTGCGCGCCCGGCGCATCCGCCATCTGTGCACTGGCCGTGCCGGCCATCATCAGAGCCGCGGCAATGGCGGCACCCTTCAGGCCCGAAGGCCAACCCTTTTTCATTCCCTAATCCTCTGGTTCCGGGATTCTCGACGTCAAGTTGGGGCCATACCGGAGGGGAACGGGCACGACAAGAAGCTGTGAACCCGTGCGACGATCAACCCCGGTCGGCAGCAGGCAGGGGGGCGGATCAGGCGGCGAGATCGTCGAACTTCGCCTCGCCCGCCTTGGTGAGCTGGGCGGCGACGGCCCGGCGCATGTCCTCGCCCTGAAGCATCGCGGCATTCCACACCGCCACATAGTCGAGCCCCTGCTCGATCGTCATGTCGCGGCCCGCGTTCAGCACCTGCTTGATCCCCGTGATGGCGAGCGGGCTCTTCGCCGCAATCTCCCTTGCGAGCGCCAGCGCGCCCTCCACGGTTTCCTCGTGGCTTTGGAAGCAGCGGTTCAGGAATCCCTGTGCCATCGCCTCGTCCGCCTTCCAGCGCCGCCCGGTATAGGCCAGCTCGCGCACCAGCCCCTGCGGCAGCAGCAGGGGAATTCGCTGAAGCGTGCCGACGTCGGCGACGATGGCGATGTTCACTTCCTGGATGGTGAAGAAGCAGTCCGCGCTGCCGACGCGGATGTCGCAGGCGGTGATCAGGTCCACGCCGCCGCCGATGCAGCCGCCCTGGATGGCTGCGATCACGGGCACGCGGCAGCGATCCACTACGCTGATCGTTTCCTGCATGTGCTTCACATGGCGGCGGAAAGCTTCGCGCGCGCGGCCCGCATCGGCATGCGGCGCGGGCATCGAGGTGGCCGCCCAGTTCAGATCGAGCCCGGCGGTGAAGTGGCGGCCGGTGGACGACAGCACAACGGCCCGGATCGCCGGGTTCGAATCGATCTCGGCGAACACGCGGGGAATCTCGTCCCAGAAGTCGCCGTTCATGGTGTTCAGCGCCTCTGGCCGGTTCAGCCGCACATGGGCCACATGCTCTTCGACAGAATAGGCGATCGTGGCGTAGGTCATCGCGGCTGCTTCCCTCTTGCGCTGCTGTCAGCTATCGCAGGCGGCATGACCCGCTTCACCGTGAACGGCAACCCCACACAATATGAGCTGGCGGCCGACACCCCTCTGCTGTGGGCGCTGCGCGAAGCCTCCAACCTGACGGGCACGAAGTTCGGCTGCGGTGCCGGGCTGTGCGGGGCCTGCACCGTGCATGTGGACGGCGTGGCCCAGCGCAGCTGCCAGGTGCCGATCGGCACCATCGAGGGCACCTTCGTCACCACGATCGAGGGGCTGTCGGATGCGCGCGATCATCCGGTTCAGACGGCCTGGCTGGAACAGCAGGTGCCGCAGTGCGGATTCTGCCAGTCCGGCATGATCATGGCGGCGGCGGCGCTGCTGAAGGCGAACCCGAACCCCAGCCGCGCCGACATCCGCGCCGCGATCAGCAACATCTGCCGCTGCGGCACCTATCCGCGGGTGGAGGCGGCGATCCTGCGCGCCGCGGAAATCGCCCGCGGCAGCTGACGCGGGGGATGCGCGGCCGGGGCCGCGTAGAACCCTGCATGAAAGCTGCACTCGCCCTTGCCGCGCTGATGGCCGCGGCCCCCTCGCTCGCCGCGCCGGTCTGCGACGGCATCCTGCCCGATCCCAAGCGGGGGCGGGACATTCCCGTTCGCGTGCGGATGCCGGAAGGCGGGGCCGGCAAGGCGCCGGTCATTCTGTTCTCGCACGGGCTGGGCGGCTCGGTAGAGGCCGGCACGGCCTTTGCGAAGGCCTGGGCGAAGGCGGGGTTCCTGGTGATCCATGTGCAGCATCCCGGGTCCGATACCGGTGTCTGGAAGGGCAGCGGCAATCCGAAACAGGCGCTGACGGGGGCTGCGAACGGCCGGCAGCTGATGGCGCGCGTGGCGGACATGGGGCGGGCGGCGGACGCCGTGCAGGCGGGAACCCGGGTGGGCGCCTGCAATCTGGCCACCGGCGACATCGCCCGGCTGGGCGCGGCCGGGCACAGTTTCGGTGCGCACACCGTGCTGGCGCTGGCCGGGCAGAGCTTTGGGCCGATGGGTGCCCGCGGGCGGGACCCGCGCATCCGGGCCGTCGCCGCCCTGTCACCCATCGCGCCGCGCAACGACGCCGCAAAGGCCCCGGCCGCATTCGGCGGCATCGCCATTCCGGTGCTGGCCGCGACCGGCAGCGAGGATGGCTCCCCCTTCGCCAATGGCAAGAGCCTCGCCGAAATCACGGCGGCGCGTGCCGCCGTCTTCACCGCGCTTCCGCCGAGCCGGACGGGCAAGGCAAGCGTCGGCCTGTGGCTGGAGGGCGCGGACCATGGCGCCTTTTCCGGCGGCGGCGGGCGTGCCGGCGGCTCGCCGAATGCCCATGCCACTGCGGTCGTTTCCGCCGCGACGACCGCCTTCTTCACCGCCAACCTCGGCGGCAACGGCAGGCCCGACCTGGCCGCCGCCCGCAGCCTGCTGGCCCCCGGAGACCGGCTGAGCCAGCGCTGAGGCTTCAGATGTCCGCGTAGGTGAAGCGCTCTGCCTTGCCGCCGGGGTGGGTGACCGCGCCCAGAGAGGCAGGTCCGACCGTCCGGCTGTAGCGATAGAGCGCGCCGGACTGGTAATCGTTGGTGCGCGGCTTCCAGCCCGCGCGGCGGGCGGCGAGCGTGGCGTCGTCCACCAGCAGATCGATGGTGCCGGTTTCGGCGTCGATGCGGATCCTGTCGCCGTTCTCGATGAGGGCGATGGGGCCGCCCTCGGCCGCTTCCGGCCCGACATGGCCGATGCAGAAGCCGCGCGTCGCGCCGGAGAAGCGGCCGTCGGTGATGAGGGCGACATGCTCCCCCATGCCCTGCCCATAAAGGGCGGCGGTGGTGGACAGCATTTCCCGCATGCCGGGCCCGCCCCTGGGGCCTTCATAGCGGATGACGAGGACTTCGCCCTTTTCATAGAGCCGCTTCTCGACCGCCTCGAAGCAATCCTCCTCGCAGTCGAACACGCGGGCCGGGCCTTCGAAGACCAGCTTGTGCAGGCCCGCCACCTTCACGATGGCGCCGTCGGGCGCAAGGCTGCCCTTCAGCCCGATCACGCCGCCGGTTGGGGTGATGGGGTTGTCGATGGGGCGGATCACGTCCTGGTCGGGGTTCCAGCGGATCTCTGCCAGATTTTCGGCGAGCGTCTTGCCGGTGACGGTGAGGCAGTCGCCATGGAGGTAGCCACCATCCAGCAGCGTCTTCATCGCCATGTAGATGCCGCCGGCTGCGTGCATGTCTTTCGCGACATAGCGGCCGCCGGGCTTCAGATCGGCGATGTAGGGCGTGGTGCGGAAGATTTCGGCCACGTCGAACAGCGTGAATTCGATCCCGGCCTCATGCGCCATGGCGGGCAGGTGCAGCGCGGCGTTGGTGGAGCCGCCTGTCGCGGCGACGACGCGCGCGGCATTTTCGAACGCCTTGCGCGTGCAGATGTCGCGCGGGCGGATGTTCTTTTCCAGCATGTGCATCACCGCACGCCCGGCGGCGCGGGCGATGTCCTCCCGGCTCTCATAGGGGGCGGGCGCCATGTTGCTGTTCGGCAGCGACAGGCCAATGGCTTCGGCCACGCACGCCATGGTGTTGGCGGTGAACTGGCCGCCGCAGGCGCCATGGCCGGGGCAGGCCACCTTTTCCAGCGCGATCAGCTCCTGCAGCGGGCAGGTGCCCGCCGCGTGCTGGCCAACGGCCTCGAACACGTCCACCACCGTCACGTCCTTGCCGTGGAAGCGGCCCGGCAGGATGGAGCCGCCATAGACGAACACGGACGGCACGTTGAGGCGCAGCATCGCCATCATCATGCCCGGCAGGGATTTGTCGCAGCCCGCAAAGCCGACGAGCGCGTCATAGCAGTGGCCGCGCACCGACAGCTCCACCGAATCAGCGATCACCTCGCGCGAAACAAGGCTGGCCTTCATGCCCTGGTGGCCCATGGCGATGCCGTCGGTGACGGTGATGGTGTTGAAGCGGCGCGGCATGCCGCCACCTTCCTCAACGCCTTCACGGCAGATGTCGGCCTGAAGGTCCAGCGTGGTGTTGCAGGGCGCGCTGTCGTTCCCCGCCGACGCGATGCCGACGAACGGCCGGGCGATTTCCTCCTCCGTCAGCCCCATCGCATAATAATAGCTGCGGTGCGGGGCCTTGGACGGCCCGACCGAGACATGGCGGCTGGGCAGCTTCGATTTGTCGAACGGCATTGAAAAACTCCGGGTGGTCGCGTCGGGGGTGTCGGCGGGCGGGTTAGGCCCTGCCGAGGCGGTGCGTCAACGGCAAAAAGTTGCGCATGGAATAAAACAAGCGCAATAAAATAACGAACACGAACGGATCGCGCTAGATGCGCACCATTCTCATCATTGCCGGATTGCCATAGCGTTCGCCGGCCGTGCTGCCCACCGGCGCGGCGGCATCCAGTTCGGCAAGATCTGCCGCTGTCAGCTTCAGGCTGGCGGCGCCTGCGCTGTCCTCCAGCGTGGCGCGGCGCTTGCAGCCGGGAATCGGCACCACGTCCGGTCCCTGCGCCAGCAGCCAGGCGATGGCGACCTGCGCGGCGGTCGCCTGATGCCGGTCGGCGACGGCCTTCACCACCGCGACGGCCTTCATGTTCGCGTCGAAATTCGCGCCCTGATAGCGCGGGTCGTGCTTGCGATAGTCGCTGTCGGGCAGCTCCTCGGCGCGCTTGGCTGTACCGGCCAGGAAGCCGCGGCCCAGCGGCGAATAGGGCACGAAGCCGATGCCCAGTTCGCGCACCAGCGGAATGATGTCCGGCTCGGCGGTGCGTTCCCACAGCGACCATTCAGATTGCAGCGCGTCGATCGGGTGGGTGGCGTGCGCCCGGCGGATGGTTTCGGGCCCTGCCTCGGACAGGCCGATGGCGCGGATCTTCCCCTCGCGCTTCAGGTCGGCCAGCGTGCCGACGACATCCTCGATCGGCACCTTCGGATCGACGCGGTGCTGGTAGAACAGGTCGATATGATCTGTCCGCAGGCGCTTGCATGCGGCTTCGCAGACGGCGCGGATATGATCCGGGCGGCTGTTCACGCCGACCGAGCGGCCGTCGACGATGTCGAAGCCGAACTTGGTGGCAATGATCGCCTTGTCGCGCCGGTCGGCCAGCGCTTCGCCCAGCAGCTCCTCGTTGGCGAAGGGGCCATAGACTTCGGCCGTATCCAGGAAATCGATGCCGATCTCCAGCGCGCGGTGCAGGGTGGCGATCGCCTCTGCCCGGTCCACCGCGCCATACATGGCCGCCATGCCGTTCACGCCCGCCATGCCCATGCAGCCCAGCCCGATGGCCGAGACCTGAAGTGAACCGAGTGTCCTGCGTTCCATGCTTGCCTCCCGTTCGGAACAGGGCCTATCTGCCCGCCAAGTAGGAAGCGAGGACGCCGATGGCAAAGCGCTATTTCGGAACCGACGGCATCCGGGGGGCAGCCAATGGCCCGAAGATGACCCCGGAACTGGCGATGAAGGTGGGGCAGGCGGCGGGCACGCTGTTCCTGGACGGGCCGACCAAGCACCGGGTGCTGATCGGCAAGGACACGCGGCTTTCAGGCTATATGCTGGAACAGGCGCTGACGGCGGGCTTCACCAGCGTGGGCATGGACGTGGTGCAGGTGGGGCCGATGCCCACGCCCGCCGTCGCGATGCTCACGCGGGAGATGCGGGCGGATATCGGCGTGATGCTGTCGGCCAGCCACAATCCCTTCCACGACAACGGGATCAAGCTGTTCGGCCCCGACGGCTACAAGCTGACGGACGCGCAGGAGGAAGCGATCGAGGCGCTGATCGACAGCGGCGTGCCCCGGGTGGACGGCGACCGCATCGGGCGGGCGCGGCGGATCGACGATGCGCGCGGGCGCTACATCCATGCGGTCAAGTCCAGCGTTCCGGATGGTGTGCGGCTGGACGGGCTGAAGCTGGTGCTGGATTGCGCCAATGGCGCGGCCTATCGCGTGGCGCCCGAGGCCCTGTGGGAACTGGGCGCAGAGCTGGTGTCGATCGGCGTCAGCCCGGACGGGGTGAACATCAATGCGGGCTGCGGCTCCACCCACCCGCAGCAGCTGGCAGCAAAGGTGGTGGAAACCGGCGCGGACATCGGCCTTGCGCTCGACGGCGACGCCGACCGGCTGATCGTGGTGGATGAAACCGGCCGCATCATCGACGGCGACCAGATCATGGGCGTGATCGCCCGCCAGCTGCACATGGCCGGCAAGCTGAAGGGCGGCGCGCTGGTGACGACGGTGATGTCCAACATCGGGCTGGAAAAGTTCCTGGAAGGCCTGGGGATCGGCATGATCCGCACCGCCGTGGGGGACCGGCATGTGCTGGAGGCGATGCGGGAACGGGGCTGCAATCTGGGCGGCGAACAATCCGGGCACATCATCCTGTCGGACCATGCCACCACCGGCGACGGGCTGCTGGCGGGTCTGCAGTTGCTGAGCCTGCTTGTGGCGGACGGGCGCAAGGCAAGCGAGGTGCTGACCTGCTTCACCCCCTGGCCGCAGCTGCTGAAGAATGTGCGGCAGGAACCGAAAGTGCTTGAGACGGATTCGGTGAAGGCGGCGATCGCGGCCGCCGAACGGGCGCTGGAGGGGCGGGGCCGCCTGCTGGTGCGGAAATCCGGCACCGAGCCGCTGATCCGGGTGATGGCGGAAGGCCAGGACGAGGCGCTGGTGCAGCGCACGGTGGACTCCGTGTGCGAGGCCGTCGCGCGGGCCGCATGATTCCCCGGGTTCTGATCATCGCCGGCTCGGATTCCGGGGGCGGCGCGGGCATCCAGGCCGACATCAAGACGGTGACGATGCTGGGCGGCTATGCGGCTACCGCCGTGACGGCGATCACCGTTCAGAACACGCTGGGGGTTTCCGCTGTGCATCCGGTGCCGCCGGAGATTGTGGGCGCGCAGATCCGCGCCGTGCTGGACGACATCGGCGCGGATGCGATCAAGATCGGGATGCTGGGGGACGTGGCCACGATCGACGCCGTGGCGGACGCGCTGGCGGGGGTGACGGTGCCCATCGTGCTGGATCCGGTGATGGTGGCGAAGGGCGGCTCCGCGCTGCTGGCGGAAGAGGCCGTGGGTGCGTTGCTGGCGCGGTTGCTGCCGAAGGCGGCGGTGATCACGCCCAATGTGCCCGAGCTGACGGTTCTGACGGGCACGGGAATCGCGGACGAGGCCGACATGCTGCTGGCGGCGCAGGAACTGGCCGGCGACGGGGCGGTTTCGGTGCTGGCGAAGGGCGGGCATCTGGAGGGCGACACGGTCGCCGACTGGCTGGTCACGCGAAACGGCCAGCAGCGCTTCGAAGGCGCGCGGATCGAAACGCGCCACACCCATGGCACCGGCTGCACGCTGGCCAGCGCGATTGCCTGCGCGCTGGCGGCCGGGCTGCCGCTGGCCGATGCGGTGGAGCGGGCGCGCCGATTCGTTGTGACGGCGCTGCAGGAAGCGCCGGGGCTGGGGAAGGGCCATGGGCCGATGGGGCATCAGGCGGTCCGGCTGGATGTGGGGCTGGAGCAGGCGGGCACGTCCGGGCGGCTGAACCAGATCACAGTTTCCGCGCGCGATTACCGGGCTTCGGTGGAATTCTATCGCGCGTTGGGGCTGACGCAGATCGTCGATGCGCCGCCGCGCTATGCCCGGTTCGAGGCCGGGGGCGGGGCGACGCTGTCCATTCACGCGGCCGGGGAACCGGGCGCGACCGTCTATTTCGAGGCCGCCGATCTGGATTCGAGGGCCGCCGCGATGGGCGTTCCCGTGGTGGCGCAGAGCTGGGGCTGGCGGGAGGCGGAGCTGACCGATCCGGCCGGCAACCGGCTGATTTTGTTCGATGGTGGCACCAACCGCCGCTTCCCGCCCTGGCGGCTGTAGGCTGCCCGAATGAACCGGCGGCTCAAATCCTGATCGCCGGCGTCGACGAGGCCGGGCGCGGGCCGCTGGCGGGTCCGGTGGTGGCGGCCGCGGTGATCCTGTGCGACGGCGGCATCGCGGGCGTTGCCGACAGCAAGGCGTTGTCCGCGAAGAAGCGCGGGCTTCTGGCGGCCGAGATTCGGGCCAGCTGCCATGTGGGCGTGGGGCAGGCGAGCGTCGAGGAGATCGACCGGCTGAACATCCTGTGGGCCAGCATGCTGGCGATGCGGCGCGCGGTGGAGGCGCTGGTGGCCGGCTCCGGCCTTTCCCCCCGACTGGTGCTGGTGGATGGCAACCGCTGCCCGGACTGGAGCTGGCCTTCGCGCGCCATCATCGGCGGGGATGCCAGCGAACCGGCGATTTCGGCCGCCTCCATCATCGCCAAGGAGGTACGCGACGGGCTGATGCGCGGGTTGGCGGATGCCCATCCGGGCTACGGCTGGGAACGGAACATGGGCTATGGCACGGCGCAGCACCTGGCCGGAATCCGCGCGCTGGGGGTCACCCCGCACCACCGCCAGAGCTTCGCGCCGGTGAAAAACGCAAAAAGCGAAAATTGAGTCTTTTCGGCAACAGGCCCGATATCTGGTGGTTCGCGCCATGATCCGGACTCAAGGGATTGTGGCAAGCAGTGTTTGCGAGTCCCTTCCTCAAGACTCTGCTATAAATACATGACTTGACGACAGATTCCCTGAGACTCCAACCATAAGGCGTAAATGGTTCGAGAGGGGTTTCCGGTGGTTCGCGATCAGATCATCCTGGGGGACAGCATCGCAGAGATGGCGCGTCTGCCGGCGGAATCGGTGGATCTGATCTTTGCCGATCCTCCCTACAATCTTCAGCTCGGTGGCGACCTGACCCGGCCCGACGGCAGCCATGTGGACGCCGTGACAGACGCCTGGGACAAGTTCGGCAGCTTTGCCGATTACGATCGCTTCACCCGCGACTGGCTGGCCGCCGCGCACCGGGTGATGAAGCCCAACGCGGGGCTGTGGGTGATCGGCACCTACCACAATATCTTCCGTGTCGGCGCGATCCTGCAGGACCTCGGCTTCTGGGTGCTGAACGACATCGTGTGGCGCAAGGCGAACCCGATGCCCAACTTCAAGGGCACGCGCTTCACCAATGCGCATGAAACCCTGATCTGGGCCAGCAAGAGTCCGCGCGCCCGCCCGACCTTCAACTACAAGGCGATGAAGGCGCTGAACGAGGATCTGCAGATGCGCTCGGACTGGGTTCTGCCCATCTGTTCCGGGGCGGAGCGGGTGAAGGTGGACGGCGTGAAGGCGCACCCCACGCAGAAGCCCGAAGCGCTGCTGCACCGCATCCTGCTGGCGACGTCCAACGAAGGCGACGTCGTGCTGGACCCCTTCTTCGGCTCGGGCACCACCGGCGCGGTCGCGAAGCGGCTGGGCCGGCACTGGATCGGGATCGAGCGCGAACAGAAATATGCCCGCGTGGCCGAAGCGCGGATCGCCGCCGTCGAGCCGCTGCCCGCCGAGGACCGGGTGATCACCGGCGAAAGCCGCACGGCGCCGCGCGTGGCCTTCGGCCAACTGGTGGAAACCGGGATGCTCAGCCCCGGCGCTACGCTGACGGACCGGCAGCGCCGGCACCGGGCGCGGGTGCGCGCGGATGGCTCGCTGGCGCTGGAAGGCGGCCTGCAGAAGGGCAGGGCGGGCTCCATCCACCAGCTCGGCGCTGCCGTTCAGGGCCTTCCCAGCTGCAACGGCTGGACTTTCTGGCATGTTGAAACCGCCTCCCGCCTGGTCCCCCTGGACCAGATGCGAGAGGCCTATCGGGCACGAGCCGGGGCATAACCCGGCCGGACGTTCAGCCGGGGCCATGAGCCCCGGCGGGTCGCAAAATTGATGGGCGCACGGCCGGGCTTCTCCCCCTGTCGTGACGACTGCCCGGGGGCCGAACCCCCGGCGCCGGCATCTTCCGACTGCCGGTCGGCCCGACCTGCCGCTTCACCGCCCGGCCTTCTGCCGGGGCCTCACCCCCGCGCAGGCCGGGGCCGGGCGGTGAACGGCGCTGTGCAAGGGGCGTACATGGCTTGCATTGATATGTTGTAACATATACCACTCCGGCAAATCGTATCTGCCGGAGTCGCCATGCACCGCCTTGCCGCCCCCCTGCTGCTGTCCTGCGCCCTTGTGTCTGCCCCCCTTCGGGCAGAGGATGCGCCGCAGGATATTCATGATCCGGTCGGGCCCGACATCATCGTGACGGCAGCCTTCGCCCGCGACCGTTTCGCCCTGCCGACAGCGGTGGGCGTGCTGGAGGGGGAGGCGCTGTCGCGCAACATCCGCGGATCCATCGGGGAAACGCTCGCCCGGCAGCCCGGCGTTTCCGCCACCTTCTTCGGCCCCAACGCCTCCCGACCGATCCTGCGCGGCTTCGATGCGGAACGGGTGCGCATCCTGACAGACGGCATCGGCAGCTTCGATGTCTCCAATGCCTCGGCCGATCATGCGGTTGCCATCAATCCGCTGCTGGCGGATCGGGTGGAAGTGGTGCGCGGGCCGGCCGCGCTTCTCTATGGATCGGGCGCGATCGGTGGCGTGGTGAACGTGACGGACCGGCGCATCGCGCGCGAGATCCCCGAGGAATGGGCCCATGTGGAGGCCATGGGAACGCTGGCGAGCGCCGCGAAAGAGCGCAGCGCGGCCGCCTCCATCGACGTGCCGCTGGGACAGACCGGGCTCGTCGCCCACGCCGACGGCAGCTATCTGAAGACAGGCGACTATCGCGCGGGCGGCTATATCTTCTCGAAGGGGTTGCGCGAGGAAGCCGCGCATCAGGGCGGTGAAGTCGCCGAAGAAGCCGAGGCGCGCGGGCGGGTCGCCAACACCGATGCCCGCAGCTGGGAAGCGGCGGGCGGACTTTCCTGGATCGCGGACGGCGGCGGCAGCATGGGCGTCTCGCTGTCGCACACGCAGAGCAATTACGGCGTGCCCGGTACCCTGGACCTCTCGCACGACCATGATCACGACGATGACCATGACCATGGGGAAGACGGCGAAGACCATGGCCATTCGCATGAGGAGGTGCGGCTGGACATGCGGCAGACCCGCCTCGACGCGCGGGCGGCGGTGCCGATGTCCGGCGCCTTCGAGACGCTGAACGTCCGCTTCGGCTGGGCGGATTACCGGCATGACGAAGTGGAAAGCACCGGCGAGATCGGCACCAGCTTCTTCAACAACGCATTGGAGGCGCGGGCCGAACTGGTGCAACGCGACCGGGGCGGCTGGAAGGGCGCCTCGGGCATCCAGTTCATGACCCGCCGGTTCGAGGCGGTTGGCGAGGAAGCGGTCGTTCCGCTGAACATCACCGAGCAGCTGGGCCTGTTCACGGTACAGAATTTCGAACTCGGCATCCTGAATGTGGAGGTGGGCGGGCGCTTCGAACACAGCGATGTCCGCTCCGCGCCGATCGGCGTGTCGCGCAGCTTCGACGCCCTGTCTGGCTCGGTCGGCGGGTCGGTGCCGCTGGCCGAGGGGCTGCGGCTGGCGGCCAGCATCGCCTATACGGAGCGTGCGCCGGCAGCCGAGGAGCTGTTTTCCGATGGCCCGCACGCCGCGACCCGCAGCTACGAGATCGGCAACCCGGATCTCGCCAAGGAGCGCAGCATCGGTGTTGAGGCGGTGCTGCGCGGCCGGGGAGACGGCTGGCGGTTCGAACTGTCGGGCTTCTTCAACCGGTTCGAAAATTTCATCTATCTGAACCCAACGGGCGAAGAGGCAGACGAACTGCCGGTCTATGCCTATGCACAGGCGGGCGCCCGCTATTGGGGGATGGAGGCCGAAGGCGCCATGACGGTCGCGAGCTTCGGAGAGACCGACATCGACCTGACCGGCATGGCCGATTTCGTGCGCGCAGACATCCTGGGCGGCGGCGGCCCGGTGCCGCGCATCCCGCCGCTGCGGTTCATCGGCGGGGTAGAGGCCAATGGCGGCCGCTTCGGCGGCCGGCTGGAGGCCGAGCATGTGACCCGCGCCGACCGGGTGGCCGCGAACGAGAGTGAAACGCCCGCCTTCACGCTGGTGAACCTGTCCGCCAGCTGGCGCCCGTTCGGGGATGCGAGCCCGACGTCGCTGATCGCTTCGGTGAACAATCTGTTCGACGTCGAAGCCCGGCGCCATGCCAGCTTCCTGAAGGACTATGCGCCGCTGCCGGGCCGCGATTTCCGGCTGACGGCGCGCATCAGCTTCTAGGGCGGCGCTGGCGTCAGCCCTTGGGGCAGGCCTCGCGGAACTGCTGCAGCGTCTCTGCCGAAGGCGAGGGCGCGGTGCCGCGCCCCGCGAAACTGACGAGAACGAAGCGGCTCTGGCGGGTCATGCCGTCCAGGATGGCGGCCGGGTTGTCCAGCAGGCCGTCGACGCGGGTGCCGCCGGCGGGCAGCACGCGGCCGGTCGAGCCGATCACGATCTCGCGGTTGCCCTGGAACAGGCTGAGCCGGGTGGGAAATTCGCCCTCCGTCACGTTGCGCGGCGGCCGCCTTGTCCAGGTGGAAATGCTGGTGCCCTTGGCCGAGCAGTCAAGCCGGAAGGCGTTCGTCGTTTCGGGCTTGCCGAAAACGAGTGCGGCAGTGCCGTCTCCCTTGCTGACGGTCCAGCCGGACTGGGCGGACAGGGGAGCGGCGATCAGGGCGGCGGCAATCAGCGCGGCGGAAGGGGTCAGGGTTCGCATCGCGCGACCTTAGGCCGGGTGTGCGTGCGCCGCCAGTGTGAAAGCCGCTGTGGACGGACCGAGCCGATTTGCCCTAGCCTGCCGGCATGGCATCCAACGACATTGCATCCGCCGGGCGAAAGGCACCGGTCCGACTGTTTATTTCCTATGCCCGCGAAGACCGGGATGTGGTGGAGCGGCTGGCCCATGCCCTGGAAAAAGCGGGCTTCATCGTGTGGTGGGATGCCGCGCTCGAAGGCGGCCATCATTTCGCGGCAGAGATCGAACGCGAGCTGAACGCGGCGGAGGCCGTGATCGTGCTGTGGTCCGCCGTGTCGGTCAAATCCAACTGGGTGCTGGACGAGGCGATGCACGGCCGGGACCGGGGCTGTCTGATCCCCGTCCGGTTCGACGACACACCTCCGCCCTTGGGCTTCCGCCAGATCCAGACGATCGACCTCAACGAAGGCGACGAGGCGCAGGAGATCGAGGCAATTGGACGCGCAGTCGCCCGGATCCGGGGCTTGCCCGTGCAGGAGCCGGGCGTGCATCCGCGATCCACGCCGACAAGGCGGCGGGGCGAGCAGAGACCCGCGTGGGTTCCGTTAGCCTGGGCGCTGTTCGGAATGGTCTGGGCGCTGATCTTCTGGGGAATGGCCAGAAACGGCTGACCATTCCCCGAAAGAGCCCGGTTCAGCCGTGCGTTTGCGCGCGCGGGCCGCGCCCGCCGCCACCACCGCCACCGCCGCCACGACGACGGTTGCCGCCGGGGCGTCCGCCGCCCGGCTTGCGTTCGCCGCGCGCCGCGCCCGGATGCGCATGCGCGGCCCGGTCTTCGCCGCCCGCCGATTCAGCGCGGCCAGCCATGCCCTGCGGCTGCGGGCGTCCGCCGCTGCGCCGCCCGCCGCCGGGCCGTTCGCCGAACCGGCGCGGGGCGTTGCGATGGGTGCCGACTTCGCCGGACCGGGCATGGTCTTCGCGCTCCTGCCCCTTGCCGACCGGCATGGGCTTGGGCAGGCGGGCGGCTTCCTTCAGGAAGTTGTCCGGCAGGGGCAGCACATCCACCTTCTGCCGGGTCAGCTTCTCGATGTCCTTCAGATAGGGCTTCTCATCCGGCGCGCAGAAGCTGACGGCGACGCCGTCAAGGCCCGCGCGGGCGGTGCGGCCGATGCGGTGCACATATTGCTCCGGCACGTTCGGCAGCTCGAAGTTGATCACATGGCTGACGGCGTCGATGTCGATCCCGCGTGCGGCGATGTCGGTCGCCACCAGCACGCCGATCTCGCCGCGCTTGAAGGCGTCCAACGCGCGCTCGCGCTGCGGCTGGCTCTTGTTGCCGTGGATCGCGGCTGATCGGATGCCCGCGCCCGCCAGATGGCGCACCACACGGTCCGCGCCATGCTTGGTGCGGGTGAACACCAGGCACTTCGCGAATTCGGGCTGGCGCAGCGTCAGCGTCAGCAGCGCCTGCTTTTCCGCCTGGTTCAGGTGCGTCACATATTGGCGCACCTTTTCCGCCGTGGTGGCGACAGGGGTGACTTCCACCTTCACCGGGTTCACCAGATAGCGCCCCGCCAGATCGGCGATCGAGGCAGGCATGGTGGCCGAGAAGAACAGGCTCTGTCGCTGGCGCGGCAGGATCTGCGCGATGCGCTTCAGGGCGTGGATGAAGCCCAGGTCCAGCATCTGGTCGGCTTCGTCCAGCACCAGCACTTCCACCTGGTCCAGCAGGAGCGAGCGGCGGTCCACCAGGTCGAGCAGACGCCCGGGCGTCGCGACAAGCACGTCGGCGCCGGAAAACAGCTGCTTTTCCTGCCGCGGGATCGGCACGCCGCCGAACACCGTCAGCACCGTCAGCTTCAGGAAGCGGGCATAGGCGCGGAAGCTGTCGGCGATCTGCGTCGCCAGCTCGCGGGTGGGGGCCAGCACCAGCACGCGCGGCGCCATCTTCTTGCGCGGGGCGGGATTGCTGATGATGTAGTTCAGGATCGGCAGCGCGAAGGCCGCCGTCTTGCCGGTGCCCGTCTGTGCGATGCCCAGCAGATCATGCCCTTCCATGGCGGGCGGAATCGCCTGCTTCTGGATGGGGGTGGGGGTTTCATAGCCCTCTTCGGACAGGGCAACGAGGAGCGGCTGGGCGAGGCCCAGGCTTTCGAAAGTGGTCAAGTCTCGTCTTTCAAGTCTGACCCGCGCGCAGGTTCCGGATGGAACCGCGCTTGAGCCGGCCAGACATCCCGCGTGGCAGGAATGTCGTTCAGGAGTGCAGCGGCAAACCCGGGGTCGGTTCGGACGGATCCGATGCGATCACGCGCCCCGGCGACTGGGCTCCTCGCACGCCCGAGGATTCGGGCGGAGGCCATCGCTGCACTGCGGCATATAGGGCAGCAAGGCTGACATTGCAATGAACGCCCGCCACCAACGAAAAAGGGCCGGGGGATCGCCCCGGCCCTTCTTTTCGTCTGCCCGGGGTCTGCCCCCGGACGTCAGGCGTCCTTGCCGCCCGGTGTGTGGGCGCCCGGCATCGGAGCCACGGGCACCGGCGGGGCATCGGGATCATCCTCGTGCACGTCGATGATGCCGCGGCCCACATGGCTCTTGCGATAGCCATAGAGGTAATAGACCACGAGGCCGACGGCGCCCCAGACCGGCAGCACCATCTTCGCATCGAACGGCAGGTTCAGATACAGGCCGAAGGTGCCCAGGATGGCGAGCGGAGCCACGAGCCACACGGCGGGCGTGCGGAACGGCCGGTGGCGATCCGGCTGGGTGAAGCGCAGGATCAGCACCGAGATCGCCACCATGAAGAAGGCGAACAGCGTGCCCGAGTTGGAGATATCGGCCAGCTTGCCCACGGGCAGGAAGGCCGCGAACAGCGCAACCGCGACACCGGTTATCATCGTGACGATGTGCGGCGTCTTCCACTTGGGGTGGATGGAGGCAAGCTTTTCCGGCAGCAGCCCGTCGCGCGCCATCACGAAGAAGATGCGCGTCTGGCCGAACAGCATGATGAGGATGACGGACGGCAGCGCCAGGAACGCGGCGACGCCGATCAGGTCACCCACCCGCTGCCAGCCGATGGCGCGCAGCACATGGGCCAGCGCTTCGCGGCTGCACACCAGCGGTTCCGTCATGCCAGAGGCAACGATCGCCTGGCACTGGGCGGCGAGCGCAGGGGTGCCGGGGGCAAGGATCTCGCCGTTCGGGCCGCTGACAGGCTGGGCCCCGATCGCGCCGATCGCGCCGGCGGCCACCAGCAGATAGAAGACGGTGCAGATGGCAAGCGAGCCCATCAGGCCGATGGGCACGTTGCGCTGCGGGTTCTTGGTTTCTTCCGCTGCCGTCGAAACGGCGTCGAAGCCCACATAGGCGAAGAAGATGGAGGCGGCCGCCCCAACGACGCCAAGTCCGGCGCCATGGCCGGCACCGAACCAGCCGTTCGGCGTCATCGGCTGGAAGTTGGCGCCATTGATGACAGGCAGCGTCAGCACGATGAAGACGGTGAGCGCCGTCACCTTGATGGCGACGAGCACGGCGTTGACGCGTGCGCTTTCGGTGGTGCCGATCAGCAGCAGGCCCGTCACCAGCAGCGCGATCAGCAGCGCCGGCAGGTTCACCAGCCCGCCCGCATAGGGGCCCATCACCAGGTCTGTCGGCAAGGTGACGCCCCAGCTGCCCAGAAGGCCTACGAAATAGCCCGACCAGCCGACCGAAACGGCCGACGCGGCGACGGCATATTCCAGGATCAGCGCCCAGCCGACCATCCAGGCCAGCAGTTCGCCCATCACGGCGTAGGTGTAAGTATAGGCGGAGCCGGAGACCGGCACCATCGAGGCGATTTCGGAATAGCAGAGCGCGGCGACGGCACAGACGAGGCCGGCGACGACGAAGGCCCACATCATCCCCGGCCCGGCCTTCTGCGCCGCTTCGGAGGTGAGAACGAAGATGCCGGTCCCAATGATGGCGCCGACCCCCAGAAGGGTCAGCTGCCAGGCGCCGAGCGTGCGTTCGAGGGATTTCTTTTCAGCAGTTGCGAGAATGGCGTCGAGCGGCTTGATGCGCCAGGACATTCGGTTCCCTTCCTGAACCCCGCGGCACAGCGTCCGGCGGGTGAATTTATATGGCGGCGAACCTGTCCGTTCGCGGCGCTTCGGTCAAGAAGGTCAACGCACGGTTCGGCTCAGTCGTGGCGCACCAGCATCGGGCCCAGCGGCCGCCCGCCGAAGATATGCACATGCAGATGCGGCACTTCCTGGTGGCTGTCGGTTCCGGCGTTCACCAGCAGGCGATAGCCGGGCCCTTCCAGCCCCAGCTGGCGCGCCACCTCGCCCACGGACCGCCAGAAGCCGGCCTGAAACTCGGCCGGGGCCTTGGCAGAGAAATCCGCCATCGAAACATAGGCCGCCTTCGGAATCACCAGCACATGGACGGGAGCCTGCGGGTTGATGTCGTGGAAGGCGAAGGCGAACTCATTCTCGAACACGGGCTTCGCCGGGATTTCGCCGCGCAGGATGCGGGCGAAAATGTTGCCCTCGTCATAGGCTACGCCGTTCGTCACGCTCATGTCGCTCTCCCCGCCTTTTCCTCGATGCCCGACAGGCCCTCGCGCCGTTCCAGCTCCGCCAGCACGTCCGCCAGCGGGACACCGCGCTGGTTCAGCAGGATCAGCAGGTGGAACAGCAGGTCCGCCGCTTCGCCCACCAGCGCCGCATCATCTTCGGCAAGGGCGGCGATCACCGTCTCCACCGCTTCCTCGCCCAGCTTCTGCGCGATCTTCAGCCGGCCCTTCGCCAGCTGCTTCGCCACATAGCTGCTGTCCGCCTTGCCCTCTTTCGCGCGGGCGGCGATCACGTTTTCCAGCCGGTCCAGAACCTTGCTCATGCCCGCATCATTCGCCTGCCGGCGGGCGGACGGCAACCCCGGCCCGCATCAGTGCGCGCTTGGCGTCCGCGATGGTCGCCTCCCCGAAGTGGAACAGGCTGGCGGCCAGCACGGCAGAGGCCTGCCCCTGCGTGACGCCGGCGACAAGATCGTTAAGCCCGCCGACGCCGCCGGAGGCGACGACAGGCACCGGCACCGCGCCCGAAACGGCGCGCAACAGGTCCAGATCATAGCCCGACCGCGTGCCGTCGCGGTCCATCGAGGTAAGGAGGATCTCGCCTGCGCCCAGGGCGGACACCTGCCGGGCGAAGGCGACGGCGTCGATCCCGGTCGCGCGGCGGCCGCCATGGGTGAAGATTTCCCACCGCCCGGGCGAAACCGCCTTCGCGTCGATGGCGACGGTGATGCACTGTTCGCCGAACTGGCGCGCCAATTCGCCCACCAGTTCGGGCCGGGCGACGGCGGCGGAGTTGACCGACACCTTGTCGGCCCCGGCCTTCAGCAGGGCGCGAACATCCTCAGCCGTGCGCACGCCGCCGCCGACGGTGACGGGCATGAAGCAGTGCGTGGCGGTTTCGGCCACGATGTCCAGCAGGATCGACCGGTCCTCGTGGGAAGCGGTGATGTCCAGGAACACCAGCTCGTCCGCGCCTTCGGCATCATAGCGGGCGGCGGCTTCCACCGGATCGCCCGCATCGCGCAGCCCCACGAAGTTCACCCCCTTGACGACCCGACCATTGGCGACGTCCAGGCAGGGGATCACGCGGACAGTTGCGCTCACGCGGCGGCATCCAGCGCGGCGGCGAGATCGATGCGGCCGTCATAGAGGGAGCGGCCGGCGATGACCCCGGTGATCCCCCGCTTCAGGCGCAGGGCGCGGATCTCGGAGATGTCGGCCAGCCCGCCCGACGCGATCACCGGCAGCTTCACCGCCTGCGCGAGCGCGGCGGTCGCCGCGATGTTCACGCCCTTCAGCAGCCCGTCGCGGCCGACATCGGTGAACAGCAGGGCAGCGACGCCGGCATCCTCGAAGCGGCGGCCCATGTCTGCCACCGGCACGTCCGACACATCGGCCCAGCCGCGCGTGGCGACCAGCCCGTCGCGCGCGTCCACGGCGACCACGATCTTGCCCGGATGATCGCGCGCCGCCGTCCGCACAAGGCCGGGATCGCTCAGCGCCGCCGTGCCGATCACGACACGGGCGACGCCCAGCGCGATCCAGCGGTCGATCGCGGGCATGGTACGGATGCCGCCCCCCACCTGCACATTGGCGGGCGTGGCCGACAGGATGGCTTCCACCGCCGACGCGTTGCGGGCTTCGCCCGCGAAGGCGCCGTCCAGATCGACCACATGCAGCCATTTCGCGCCGGCTTCGGCGAAGGCGCGGGCCTGCGCGGCGGGATCCTGCGCATAGACGGTGGCGCGCGCCATGTCGCCTTCGGCAAGGCGGACGACTTCGCCGCCCTTCAGGTCGATCGCGGGAAAGATGGTAAACGGCATCAGGGTTTCCAGGCGAGCCAGCGGGCAAGGAGGGAGAGGCCGTAGCTCTGGCTCTTTTCGGGGTGGAACTGGGTGCCCAGCATGGTGTCGCGCTGGACGGCGGCGGTGATTGGCCCGCCATAGCCCGCACGGGCGGCGACATGGGCGGGATTGTCCGCCTGCAGCGCATAGCTGTGCACGAAATAGGCCCAGCCGGGCTGGATCAGGCCATCCGCAGAAGGCTCCACCTCGTTCCAGCCGATTTGCGGGATTTTCAGGCTGTGGGGTTCCATCCGGCGGACGCTGCCGGGTATCCAGCCCAGCCCCCGGTGGATGCCGAACTCATGCCCTTCGGACGCCATCAGCTGCATGCCCACGCAGATGCCCAGGAACGGCCGGGCGCGGCGACGGACGGCCTCGTCCAGCGCGTCCTCCATGCCGGGAATGGCGCGCAGCGCGGCGGCGCAGGCGCCGAACGCGCCGACGCCGGGCAGCACGACGCGGTCCGCCGCCAGAACGGCCTCAGGATCTGCCGTGACGCTGACACGGCCGGCGCCGGCCGCTTCCAGCGCCTTCGCGGCAGAGCGCAGGTTGCCGGCGCCATAGTCGATCAGGGCAACCGCCATGCGCTAGACGAGCGTGCCCTTGGTGGAGGGAATCGCGCCCGGCTGGCGCGGATCGATTTCCACCGCCTGCCGCAAGGCGCGCGCCAGCGCCTTGAACAGGCCCTCGGCAATATGGTGGTTGTTCTGCCCATAGGGCACTTCGGCATGCAGCGTGATGCCGGCCGCCTGCGCGAAGCTGTGGAACACGTGCCAGAACAGCTCCGTATCCATTTCGCCCAGGCGCGGCTGGGTGAAGGCGACCTTCCAGACAAGGAAGGCGCGGCCCGAAATGTCGAGCGAGACGCGGGCAAGCGTTTCGTCCATCGGCACCTGCGCATGGCCATAGCGGGTGATGCCGGCGCGGTCGCCCAGCGCCTTGCGGAAGGCTTCGCCCAGCGCGATCGCGGTGTCCTCCACCGTGTGGTGGGCATCGATGTGCAGGTCGCCCACCGTCTTCACCTGAAGGTCGAACAGGCCGTGGCGGGCCAGTTGATCCAGCATGTGATCATAGAATCCCACGCCGGTGGAAATCTCGCGCTGCCCGGTTCCGTCGAGATTGACGGAAACGGTGACGTCGGTTTCCGACGTCTTGCGGGTGACGGTTGCGATGCGCATGGCAGGCGGCCCTTTCGAGGCCTGCGGCTATAGCAGGCGAAACGGGGGGTTCAACCTCCGGCGCCATTCGGCGGCGTCGCCGCCATCCGGTCCATTCGGCAGCTTCGCCGACTTGCCATTCATTCGGCGGCCGTGCCGCCATCCAGCCGCTTCAGTTCGGGCGCCTGCACCAGCCGCAGGGATTTTTCCACCGGGGCCAGTTCCGGAATGGGCTTCTTGCCCTTGTCCACGCCCATCTCCGGGAATTTCCGCGCCTTGGTGAGCACGCGGGATTCCAGCGACGCGATGAAATCATTGTAGGCGCCCGTCGCCTCGCCCAGATTGCGGCCCACCCGGCCCACATGCTCCGTCATGGTGGCAAGGCTGGCATAAAGCTCCGCCCCCAGTTCGCCGATGGCGCGGGCTTCCTCCGCCATTTTTTCCTGCCGCCACACCATCGCGACGACACGGGCGATCGCCAGCAGATTGGTCGGGCCCGCCAGCAGGATGCGCTGGTCCAGCGCCCAGGCCAGCAGGTCCAGATCCTGCTCAAGCGCGGCGGACAGGAAATTCTCGCCCGGCAGGAACATCACCACGAAATCCGCAGATGCCGCGAATTCCTTCCAATAGGCCTTTTCGCTGAGGCCCTTGGCGTGGGTGCGCACGCTCAGCGCATGGCGCTTCAGCGCCGCCTGGCGATCCGCCTCGCCGTCCGCCTCGGAAGCGGCGAGATAGTCCGCCAGCGAGCATTTGCTGTCCACCACCAGTTCCCGGCCGCCGGGCAGTTTCAGCACCGCATCCGGGCGGCGGCGCTGCCCGTCGGCGTCGGTCGTGCTTGCCTGCAGCTCGAAATCAATGCCTTCGCGCAGGCCGGCCATGTCCAGCACGTTGCGCAGCTGCGCTTCGCCCCACGCGCCGGACGCCTTGGAGGAGGAGCGCAGCGCGGCCACGATCTTGCCGGCCTCCGCCTTCACCGCCTGCTGCCCCAGCGCCACCGACTGCAACTGTTCGCTGAGCGAGCCATAGGCCTGCTCCCGCTTCGTCTCCAGCCGCTGCAATTCCTCGCCATAGCGGGCCAGCGTTTCCCGCATCGGCGTCACCAGCCCCGCCAGCGCCTCCCGGCTGTCGGTCAGGCCCTTCGCCGCCTCGGCGCGGTGCAGCTTCAGCGTTTCCGCCGCCTGCTCGGTGAACTGCTTCTGCGCCCGCTCCAGCGCTTCGGCCGCCAGGCGCTGGAATTCGCCGCGCATCTCTTCCAGCTGGCGGGCATGCACCCGGTCGCGCTCCTCCAGCGCGGCGCCATGGGCGCGGTCCCGTTCGGCCGACGCTGATTCGGCGGCCGAGAGCGCCGCCTGCAATTCCGCCGCCCTGCCCATGAAGGGCTTGGCTTCATCCGCCTGCGATTTCCACGCCGCCACCTCGGCAACCGCGCGGCCCAGCGCCTCGCGCCGCTCCGCAAGCTCGGTCCGGGCGCCGGACAGCGGCTTTCCCCAGATGAGCCACCCCGCAACCAGCGCGGCCAACAGGCTGACAAGGACGAGAAGTGCAGTGACCATTTCAGGCGCCATTCCGGAACATTAGGCGAACATGGTTCGCGAAGTCACGCTATTTCTAATGCCCGATTGTGCCAGGCGGGGGCACGTGGAAGCATGGCGGCAACAAACATACAGGGGAGAGACGATGGAGTTCCAGATTCTGGCCGAAGGCCTCGCGTTTCCGGAAGGGCCGGTGTTCATGGACGACGGGTCCGTGATCCTGGTGGAGATCGCGAAGGGCGAAATCACCCGGGTGAAGCGCGACAGCACGAAGCAGACCATCGCGAAGCCGGGGGGCGGGCCGAACGGCGCGGCAATCGGGCCGGACGGCGCGCTCTATGTCTGCAACAACGGCGGCTTCAAATGGGCCGAGATCGAGGGGATGATGATCCCCGGCAACGCCGCGGCGGATTATACGACCGGCCGGATCGAGCGGATCGACATCGCGACTGGCAAGGTGGAGCGGCTGTACGACAGTTACGAGGGGTTCAGCCTGTCCGGCCCGAACGACATCGTGTTCGACGCTGCCGGCGGCTTCTGGTTCACCGATCTCGGCAAGCATTACGATCACCACAGCGATCATGGCGGCATCTATTACGGCACCCCCGATGGAAAGAGCCTGAAGCGCGCCGTCTATGGCCCGGATTTCAACGGCATCGGCCTCTCCCCCGACGGGAAGACGGTGTATGCCGCCGTGTGCAGCCGCTGCTATATCCTGGCCTTCGACATCACCGGGCCGGGCGAAGTCGCGCCGTCGCCGCTGGCGGCGGTGCCGGGGCGGCTGGTCGCCGATTTCCCGGGGCGCATCCTGCTCGATTCGCTCGCCATCCTCGCGTCGGGCAAGATCGCGCAGGCGACCCTGGTGGACCGGCCCGGCATCGGCGTCGCGGACCCGGCGACGGGCGAGATCGTCTATCACGCCTTCCCCGACCTGCTGACAACCAACATCGCCTTTGGCGGGGCGGACATGCGCGATGCGGCCATCACGCTGTCCACCACCGGAAAGCTGGCGCTGGCCCGTTGGGACGAACCGGGATTGCGGCTAAACTTCAACGCGTGACCGACCTGCCGGATTCGCGCGCCATCGCCCTGTTCCTCGACATGCTGGCGAGCGAGCGGGGCGCGGCGCGGAACACGCTCCTGGCCTATGGCCGCGATCTGGAGGGGGCGTCGGCCGATCTTTCCGGCCGGCTGGCGGGGGCCGGGGGCGAGGATCTGGAACGGCTGTTCGCGGGCTGGGCGGATCTGGCGCCCGCCAGCCTGTCGCGCAAGCGCTCCGCGCTTCGCCGCTTCTTCGCCTTCCTGGTGGCAGAGGGCATCCGGCCCGACAATCCGGCGCTCGCGATCGCGGGGGTGAAGGCGGGGCAGCCATTGCCGAAAACCCTGTCCGTGGACGAGGTGGACCGGCTGTTCGCAACGCTGGACACGGATCTGGCCGATGCACCCGGCCCGCAGGCGGTGCGGCTGAAGGCGCTGATCGAGTTGCTTTATGGATCGGGCCTGCGCGCAACCGAGCTGGTGGCGTTGCCGCGCAACGCCATCCGCCCGCCGCAGCCCTTCGCCATCGTGCGCGGCAAGGGCGAGAAGGAGCGGATGATCCCGCTGTCGCCGGCGGCCATCCGCGCCGTGGCCGCGCAGCTGCAACTGGTGCCGAAGGACAGCCGCTGGCTGTTCCCGTCCGGTAAGTCACATCTTTCGCGCATCCGCCTGTATCAGCTGGTGAAGGCGCTCGCCGCGCGGGCGGGCCTCTCGCCTGACAGGATCTCCCCACACGTGCTGCGGCATGCCTTTGCCACCCACATGCTGGCCAACGGGGCAGACCTGCGCGCGTTGCAGACGCTGCTGGGTCATGCCGACATTTCCACAACGGAACGCTATACCCATGTGGACAGCGCCCGGCTGGTGGCGACCGTGAAGGGCCTGCATCCACTGGGCGACGGGTGAGGGCGGACAGGCGCCGGGCGCCTCGACGGAGGGAAAGGGCTGTGCGACCATGACAGAGATGCCGGCGACCGCACATGTGAACCGAATTTCGACGGCGGTGCCGCCGCACGACGTGCATCAGGCGTTCGAAACCTTCGTGGGCAGCCTTCTGGACGGCCGGCGCGAGGCGGCGCTGTTCCGCCGCATGGCGGGCCGATCCGGCATCGCGCGGCGCTTTTCCAGCTTCGAGCCGGTCACCAACCCGGACGGATTCATGGCCGACCGGGAGGGATTCTATGCGCCGGGCGGCTTCCCCTCCACCAGCCGCCGGATGCAGCGCTATGCGCAGGTGGCCCCTGCGCTGGCGGAACAGGCTGTTCGCGGGCTGGAGGCCGATCTGTCGCGCGTGACGCATCTGGTGCTGGCCAGCTGCACCGGATTCATGGCGCCGGGGCTGGATCAGGTGCTGGTGCGGCGGCTGGGGCTGGATCCCGGCGTGGAACGGACGGTCGTCGGCTATATGGGCTGCTATGCGGCGGTGAATTCGCTGCGGCTGGCGCATCACATCGTGCGGTCTGAGCCCGATGCCCGGGTGCTGGTCATCACGATCGAGCTGTGCACGCTGCACTTCCAGGACACGCTGGATGTGGAAAAGCTGCTGTCGATGCTGCTGTTCGGCGACGGCTGCGCGGCGGCGCTGGTGACGGCGGATGCCGAAGGTGCGGCGCTCCATGAATTCCTCAGCTTCGCCATCCCCGAAAGCGACGGTCTGATCACCTGGGACATCGGAGATACCGGCTTCGACATGCACCTGTCGGGCCATGTGCCGCAGCGAATCCAGAAGGCGATGGCAGATGAACTCAGCCGCAACGCGGCCGACGGCGTGCTGCGCGGGCGCCAGCCGGAGGCGTTCGACATCTTCGCCGTGCATGCGGGCGGGAAGGCGATCCTCGACGCCGTGGAAACCGGGCTCGGCCTCGCGGCCGACCGGCTTGACTGGAGCAGGGGAGTCCTGCGCGATTTCGGCAACATGAGCAGCGCGACCCTGATGTTCGTGCTTCAGCGCATCCTGGCGGGCGCGGCGCCGGGCAGGGGGCTGGCCATGGCCTTCGGGCCGGGCCTGGCCTGCGAGACGTTCAGCTTCACGAAGCTCTGACATGGCCTCCCCCGATTTCAGCCGCCGGGCGGACGAGCCCGAATGGATGGACGTGCGGCAATGGCCCCGTGCGGATTTCGCGGCGATCCTCAATGATCTGGAACAGGCGAACCTGCTGACCTTCGCGGCCCACCCGACGCTGGATTTTCTCGCCCGGCTCACGCGGGGATGGCCGCCCGGCGCAGAACTGCGCGTCGCCGACCTGGGCTATGGCCGGGGCGACATGCTGCGACGCATCCACCGCTGGGCCGTATCGCGAGGGCTGCGGCCCCGGCTGACCGGGGTGGATCTGAACCCGCACTGCCGCGCCCTGGCCGGGGAACTTACGCCGCCCGGACTGGCGATCGACTGGCACCAGGGCGACCTGTTCGACTGGGCACCAGCCGAGCCGCCGCATGCCATCGTCAGCGCGCTGTTCGCCCATCATCTGCCGGCCGCGGACGTCCAAAGATTGCTGACATGGCAGGAGGCGACGGCCAGCCACGGCTGGTTCGTGAACGACCTGCACCGCCACTGGCTCGCCTGGCGCGGGTTCCGCGCGCTGGCCTGGGCGATGCGCTGGCACCCCTGTGTGCGGCACGACGGGGCGCTTTCGGTGCGGCGGGCCTTCGTGCACGACGACTGGCGGGCGATGCTGGCGGAAGCCGGGCTTGCCGCAGACATTCGCTGGCATCCGCTGTTCCGCCTGTGCGTGGGGCGGATCAAGTGAAGAGGATGGAGGGCGCGCTGGTGCTGGGCGGCGGCCCGGCGGGCGCTGCGGCGGCCATCTGGCTGGCGCGCGCGGGCCGGTCGGTGACGCTGTGGGAAAGGGAGAGGCTGCCCGCCCACAGGATCTGCGGCGAATTCCTGAGCTGGGAGGCGCAGACCTTTCTGGCGGACCTGGGGCTGGATCCGGAGGCGCTGGGCGCGGTTGCGATCGACCGGGTACGGCTGGTGACGGCGCGACGGGTGGCGACCGCCCGGCTGGGGTTCACGGCGCGCTCCCTCACGCGGCGGGTGCTGGATGCGGCGCTGCTGGAGCTTGCCGCAAAGGCCGGCGCCAGGGTGGAGCGGGGGGTGACCGCGCGGGAAATTGGCCCCGGCGGGGAGGTTCAGGCGGCCCATGGCTCCGTGAAGCCGGACACGCTGTTCCTGGCGACAGGCAAGACCAACCTGCGCGGGGCCGCCCGCGACGCCGAGGGCACGCTGAACCACCAGCTGGGCTTCAAGGCCTATCTGCGGCTGGCCCCGGCCGAGCGGGCGGCGCTGGCCGGGCATGTGGAGCTGATCCTGTTCCGGGGCGGCTATGCGGGGCTGCAGCTGGTGGAGCGCGACGCCGCGAACCTGTGCTTCCTCGTCTCGCCCGATCGCTGGCGCGCCTGCGAAGGCGATTTCGGCGCGTTGCTGGCAGATCTGTCGGCCGAGGTGCCGCATCTGGGGCAGCGACTGGCGGGCGCGGTGCCGCTGCTGGACCGGCCGCTGGCGATTTCCGGCGTTCCCTATGGCTTCCTGCACCGGCCTTCGGGCGCGGAAACCCTCTGGCGGCTGGGCGATCAGGCGGCCGTGATCCCCAGCTTCAGCGGCGACGGGATGAGCCTGGCGCTGCATTCCGCCCGGCTGGCGACCGCTGCGCTGCTGACGGGGCAGGGGCCGCACGCCTATCACCGGCAGCTGGCGAAGGATGCCGGGGGCGCGGTGCGGCGGGCGACCCTGCTTCAGCGTCTGTCAGAGGAAGATGCCCTGCGCGACGGGGCCGCCGCCCTATTGGCACTGATGCCCGGCCTGGTGGGTCTGGCTGCGCGGTTCACCCGCCTGTCCGCCGGGGCGGTTCGCCGCGCGCGCCTGGCCTAGGGGCGGAAGCCCGCCACTGGCGCAGAACGCCCAGATCGAACGGCAGACCGGCCAGATGCCACCGCGCACGGGCGGCCTGCATGGCAGAAGCCCCCAGGAACGAAACCGCCAGCGGCAGCAGCAGATACATCCAGATTTCGGTCACGCCCGCGCGTTGCATCAGCCGGCCTGCAAGCATCTGAAATGTCATATGGGACGCATAGAAGACGATGGAGTTGGCGCCGATCCATTGCAGGAACTGCAGACCCGGCAACGGTCGATAGCGCGGCGCCAGCGCCAGCACGACGACGATCAACGCAAGCGGCGCCCAGGCGAACATCAGCTGGTAGCGCATCTCGTGACCGGTCAATCCGGCGCCGGCCCCGGCGATGGCTGCCGCACCAGCCGCGACGAGGATGGGCATCGGGACCCGGCCGATCCAATTCCGCGACTGAGCCAGATGCCCCAGCAGGAAAAAGGCAAACAGAAACAGGGCGCGGGCGACCGCCAATTGATCCGTGCCGAATTCAGCCAGAAGCAGGCTGGCGACTGCGACCGGCAGCAAAGGAATGCGAAGCCGGCACAAGGCAAGAAACGCCAGGTAGAACAGGAACAGGTTGTGCAGGAACCACAGATAGGTTTCCGGCTTCCACAGGATCGTCAACGCCCGTTCCGGCCATAACGTGCCACGCACCGCCAGGAACAGCAGGCTCCAGAGCAGATAGGGCCAATAGAGGCTGAAGATCTTGCCGCGGATGAACATGCCCGTCGGCTTCTTCAACGCCCGTTCCAGAAGCATGCCGGACAGGAATGTCAGAAACGGAATGCGAAAGGGGGCGAAGGCGTTGTTGAAGGCCGTAAGTCCTGCGGGAACAGGAAGCCCGAGCCATTCCATGACGAGCGCGCCATGCCACAGCATGACAAGCAGGATGCATGCCTCTCGTACGGCATCCATCCAGACCTGCCTCACATGCGTCATTGCGCCCGGCCCCCCGGAAAGCGGGCGGGATCATGAAGGACCCTGCCTGCGCGATGTTGCAGGCGGCAACATAGCCGGAAAAGCCCGGGGGCGAAACCGGACCAGGCCAAGCAAAAAGGGCGGGGATGTGATCCCCGCCCCTTCCCTGATCCAGCCTGGCTGGCTGCCGGTTATTACGACAGGTGCTTGGCCAGGTGCTTGTTCATTTCGAACATGGTCACGCTGTCGACGCCGAAGATCGGCTTCAGCTTGGCGTCGGCATTGATCCGGCGCTTGTCCTTGGCGTCCTGAAGATTGTTGGCCTTGATATAGTCCCACACCTTCTTGACCACTTCGCCGCGGGCAAGCTTGGCGCTGCCGACGATCGCGGCGAGTTCCGCAGACGGGGTCAGCGGGGTCTGAAGTGCGTTCGGTTTCTTGTCGGCCATTTTCGGTCCCTCTCCCTTATACCCTGAAACGGCTGCCCATGCCTGCGGGGGCAGGCCGGCTGGCCGGGTGTTCGGCTTGCGGCCCGGATTGTTGACGCACCGGGCCATGTACAATGATCGGCCTGGCTATATCCCCTGGCGCGACCCTTGGTGCGCTTCTCATTTCACCGCTTTTGCCCATCGTCAAACGGCAAAAGGGCGCTTTCCCCCCCTTTGGCCGCATTTTTTCGGTTTTCGGCACGGGCGGTGGCCAAATTCCGCCTTCTTCCTGCCGTGAAAGGCGGCAAGAGAGCATCGAGATGCGTCGAATCGGGGGGCCGGACGTCGCATTCGGCCTGGTGTTTGCCAGGCCGGTCTATCGCGCGGCAGTTTTGAAAAAGTTGCGCGAAAGGCACAGTTTGCGAGCAGTTGTTGCACTGGAACTGCAAGCTGTTGCGAACTGTGAATCAGATGTTTACAGTTAACGATGCGGGGCTGTGGTAAACGCGGCTCGTGGGTGAAACTGGCACGCGTTGAAATGGGGCCGGAACGAACAATATAGGGTCAGGACTGGAACGCGAACATGCGCTGTGCGGTACTCGATGACGACAAGGCTCAGACCGAGCTGGTGGTGAAGCTGCTGGCGGATGCGGGCCATGGCTGCGAAGTCTTCCACCAGGGGCGGACGCTGATCAACCGGCTTCGGCAGGATACCTTCGATCTCCTGATCGTGGACTGGAACATGCCCGGCATGTCCGGCATCGAGGTGCTGGAAACCGTGCGGCAGGGCCAGCACGCCAACCTTCCCATCCTGATGATCACCAGCCGTGCGGACGACGAGGATGTCGTGACGGGTCTGGCGGCCGGCGCCGACGATTACATCGTGAAGCCGCTGAACACGGTTGTGTTCATGGCGCGGGTGGATGCCGCCCTGCGCCGCGCGCAGCTGAACAAGCCGCAGAAGATGGCCGCCGCCTGGGGCGCCTACAGTTTCGACGTGCCGACCGAAACGGTCACCGTCCATGGCGAGCCCGTGAAGCTGACGGCCAAGGAACTGGCGCTGGCGATGATGCTGTTCGAGAACATGTCGCGCCCGCTGTCGCGCAGCTACCTTCTGGAAAGCATCTGGGGGCAGAGCCCCGAGGCGGAGACGCGCACGCTGGACGCCCATGTGTCGCGCATCCGCTCCAAGCTCAATCTCCGGGCCGAAAACGGCTTCCGTGTGTTGCCCGTCTATTCCTACGGTTACCGGCTGGAGCCGACCAACGTCGCCCACAGCGCCGAACCGATCGAGGACGCGGCGTAAGCGCCATGCGTCGCGCGGTCCCCGCCTTCCTGCTGCTTCTTGCAGCCACTGCGCCGGCGATGCCCAATGGGGCTCGCCTGGAGCAGCGGCAGCGTGCGCAGGCGGAAACGACTGACGAGATCATCACCTATCGCACGAAGGGCGGCGAAACGCTGAAGTCGATCGCCGGCCAGTGGTTCGTGAACCCCGAGGACTGGCGCCGGATGATGGCGCTGAACAAGGTGAAGGACCCGGACGACCTGCCGGCCGGCACCGTCCTTCGCCTGCGCTCCAGCTGGCTGAAGACGAACCCCATCACGGCAGAGCTCGTGGCCTTCCGCGGCGATGTCCGGGTGCTCCGCAAGAACGGCGCTCTGCCCGTTGCCAAGGGCATGGAGCTGGGCGAGGGCGACATTCTGGTGACCGGCCCGAACGGCTTCGCCACGCTTGCCCTGCCAGACAAGAGCCAGGTTTCGCTGCCCTCTGCCAGCCGCATCCGGCTCGCCCGGCTGCGGCAGGTGCCGATGTCGGATTCGATCGATCGCCGCTTCACACTGGAACAGGGCCGGTCCGAAGCGCGCGTCACGCCGATGGCGAACCCGGCTTCGCGCTTCCTGATCACGACGCCCGTCGCGGTGGCGGCTGTGCGCGGCACGCAATTCAAGGTCAGCTACACGCCCGACGAACTGAAGGCCGCGACCGTCGTGACCGAAGGCAAGGTGTCCGTCTCGCGCATCGGCGGGATCGAAGACGTGATGGTGCGGGGCGGCTATGGCAACCTCACCACCTCCGGCGGCGCCACAAAGGCCTTCAAGCTTCTGCCGGCCCCCGCCGTCGACACGCCGGATCGTGTGCAGGACGCGGAAGCCGTGACCTTCCGGATCAAGCCGGTGCAGGGCGCTGTCGGCTATATCGTGGAAATCGCGACCGATGCTGCCTTCACCGATCGCGTCGGCAGCCTTCAGGTCGATGGCACCGAAGCCGTGTTCAAGGATGTGCCCAACGGCCAGTATCATGTGCGCGCCTTCGCGGTGGATGCGCTCGGCCTGGAGGGCATGCCCGCCGACGCCGTGACGTTCCAGCGCAGCTGGGCGGGGCAGGCCGATCCGGCCGAGCAGCGTGCCGCCGAAGAACGGCGGGATCAGCTGGCCGAACTCGGCTCCCGCGAGGGCAATGAATTCGACTGGTTCGACGGTGATGCCGGCAGCACGACCTTTGCCTCCGTCAGCGGCGCGGCTGGCGCCGACGATGGCGGCGCATCCGGCGAGGATGGCCAGCTGCCCGGCGACGAGCCCATCATCCCGCTCGATGAAGCCGGCCTGTCCGACAGCGTCGGCGGAGACAGCTATGCTGCCCTGCTGCCCATCGGTAACGGTTCCGGTGGTTCCGGCGGATCGGGCGGCGGCTCCAGCGGCGGCTCCGGTGGTGGCGGCGGTGGCGGCTCCGGCGGTGGCTTTGGTGGTGGCGGCGGTGGTTCCGGCGGCGGCTCCTCCGGCGGCGGTTCCTCCGGCGGCGGTTCGGGCAACGGCGGTTCCGGCGGCGGAGTAACGCCCGGTGGCGACAACGGCATCGGCGGATCCGGCAGCACGCCCGGCGGCTCCGGCAGCACACCCGGCGGGTCGGGCGGCTTCAATGGCGGCCAGCCGGGCGATCCTGATGGGCCGACCCTTCCGGGTGAAGGCCCGGTGATCATCCCCACCGATCCTGCGCCGCCCACGGGCAATCCGCAGCAGCCGGTCGATGTCGGCCCCGGTGGCGGCAGCTCGGGCAGCAGCCCGGATCCCGGCGGCAATGGCGCGGGCGTCATCCCCGAGCCCGCGACCTGGATGATGATGATCACGGGCTTCGGCCTTGTCGGCTATGCCATCCGGCGTCGGCGCCGCCTACCGGCGGCCTGACCGCCGGGGGGGTTGAGCCGGCCGGTCCGGGCCCCTAGCATCCTGCGATGAACAAGCTGGATCGCCCCGTTCCGGTACCTGCGCGGGCGGACGTCCAGACGCCCGCAACGGGTGGGCGCGCCCTGAACAGCGGCGAGTTCAGCTTCCAGAGCAGGCGGATGCTCGTCGAATGGTGGGGTGTGCTCATCACGGCGACGATTGCCATCCTCGCCATCAGTTTCCTGTCGCCGCCCGTGCGGGCCGACAATCTCTTCTATGATTTCGTGCTGCGGCTGAATCCGCCGCCGGCGAGTCAGCGCATCCTGATCGTGTCGATCGACAATCCCAGCCTCGCCGAAATCGGCCACTGGCCCTGGAACCGCGACGTGCATGCCCGGCTGATCGACCAGCTGACCGCGGCCGGCGCCGCTGCCGTCGGCTTCGACGTGCTGGTGCCCGAACCGACCCTGCCGGAAGCTGACAGGGCGCTGGCAGACGCCATCGCGCGCAACGGCCGCGTCCTGCTCGCCTCGTACATCGAGGTGCCCGGCCCGAACGGCGCCCCGGCCCTGCGGGTGCCGCCCGCGCAGCCGATTGCGGGCGCCGCACGGGGTATAGGCCATGTCACCACCCGCCCGGATCGCGACGGCGTGGTGCGCGGCATCGATATCCTGACAGACGGCAAGGACCGGCAGGACATCCACATGTCGGAAGCGGTGGTCGCGCTGGTCCAGGGGGACGCCGCGCGGCTGGATGCGCCCAGGCCCTTGGCCGAAGCGCCCGTCTATGCGCCGGCGCGCAATCTCATTCCCTTTGCCGGCCCGTCCGGCACCTATGCCCAGCTCAGCTATGCGGACGTGCTGAACGGCCGCGTGCCTGCGGATCTCCTGCGGGGCCGCATCGTGCTGGTCGGCGCGACGGCCGCCGGCATGGGCGACCGTTTCTCCACGCCGATGTCCGGCACGCTGGAAACCATGGCCGGGGTGGAACTGCACGCCAATTATGTGGACAGCCTGATGGACGACCGGATGATCCGGCCCGTCGCGCCCTGGGTGTGGCTGCTCTATTCGCTGCTGCCGGTGTGGGCGCTGATGATGAGCCTCCTGTTCCTGGGGCCGCGCATCAACCTGTGGCTGGGTGTCGCCATCGGCTTCGGCATCTTCCTGATGACGCTGCTGGGTCTGGCGGTTTTCCGCGTCTGGCTGCCGCCTGCGATGGCGTTGATCGCCATCGGCCTCATCTATCCGCTGTGGGGCTGGCGGCGGCTCGATCTCGCCAGCCGCTACATGGTGGCGGAACTGCGCGAGCTGCGGTCAGAGCCGGATGTGTTGCCCCGCATGCGGGAACCCGTTCAGGGCGACCCGGTCGAAAAGCAGATCGTGCTGATGCACGAAGCCATCCGCGACGTGCGCGACCTTCGGCAGTTCGTCGCCCAATCGCTGGACAGCCTGCCCGACGCCGCCGTCGTGACCGATCTGGATGGGAAGGTGCTGATCGCGAATGACGCCGCCGATGCGCTGTTCGCGCGCCTCGTGCCCGGTGTTCTGCTGGGCAAGCCGCTCGCCGAGCTGTTCCGGGGCTTCGACAGCGACCCGCGCCTGCCCGATCCGCGCGCCGTGGAGCTGCTGGCGGCAATGCGTGCACAGGCCGTGCCGGACGAGGGCGGTTATGAAACCCGGCTGACGGATGGCACCAGCCTGGAAATCCGCCTCGCCTTCTTCACCGATGCGGGCCGGCGGCCGCTGGGCTGGATCGCGCGCTTTGCCGACATCACCGAACTGCGCGCGTCCGAACGCCAGCGCGAGGATGCGCTGCGCCTGCTCACGCACGACATGCGCGCCCCCCAGGCCTCGATCCTGGCGGTGCTGGAGGCCGAGGGGCAGAAGGTGCCGCCCGAACTCGCCCGGCGGCTGGAACGCTATGCCCACCAGACGCTGAGCCTTGCGGACGATTTCGTGCACCTGGCGCGCGCGGAAAGCGGCCGCTTTGTCGTGGAAACCTTCAACATGTCCGATGCGCTCCTCGACGCGGTGGACGATCTGTGGCCGCTGGCCGACGCCAAGCGCATCCGCATCGTCTCCGACTTGCCGGAGGACGAGGCGATGGTAACGGGCGACCGCGCCCTGCTGACACGCGCCGTCACGAACCTCATCGGCAACGCGATCAAGTACAGCGACGAGCGCACGCGGGTGGAGGCGCGGGTGCGGCTGAAGCCGGGCATCGTCCGCTGCGAGATCGCAGACCAGGGCCGGGGCATCGCGGAAGAGGATCTGTCGAAGCTGTTCGAGCCGTTCCGCCGCCTGGCCCCGCCGGAAGGCGCGGCGGCCGCCGCTTCCGCCCCCGGCGCGGGCCTCGGCCTTGCCTTCGTGAAGGCCGTTGTCGAACGGCATCGCGGCCGCGTCGATGTCAGCTCGGTCGAAGGGAAGGGTTCCACCTTCGCGCTCGAACTGCCCCGCGCCACACGCTAGCGCCGCGCGCTGCCCTTCAGGGTCGCACGGAGGCGCTTCGGTTCAGGCGGCCCGCACCGCCATCGCGTCTTCCGCCAGCTTCCGCGCGCTGTCGTAATCCGCCTTGCCGTTGGGCGCTCGCGGGCAGGCCGGGGCCATCACCACCGTCTTGGGCGCCTTGTAGGCGGCAAGGTTCGCCTTCACATGGGCGATCAGGTCGGCTTCGGTGACGGCGGCTCGGGTTTCCACCACGGCCGTCACCGCCTGGCCCCATTTTTCGTCCTTCACGCCGAACACCAGCGCGTCTTCCACGGCCGGATGGGTCTTCAGCGCTTCCTCCACCTCTTCGGGGAAGATCTTCTCCCCGCCGGAGTTGATGCACTGGCTGCCCCGGCCCAGCAGCACGAGGGAGCCGTCGGCCTCGTACATGCCGAAATCGCCGGGCATGGTATAGCGCTGGCCCTCGATGGTCACGAAGGTCTTGGCGCTCTTCGCGGGATCCTTCCAATAGCCGCGCGGGATCAGCCCGGTGCGCGCCACCCGGCCCGGAACGCCGGCTTCCGTGATTATCCGCATCGCGCCCGTCTCCTCGTCCAGGTCGACCAGCACGGTCGAGGGATCATGGACGAAGCGGGTGGGGGCGTCGGCATTTTCCGCCGTGTTCACCGACGCGCCATAGCCGAGCCCCTCGGACGAGCCATAGCTGTCGAAGCACATCATCGTGGGGCAATGGCCGATCAGCGCTGCCTTGATTTCCGGCGACCACATCGTGCCGGACGAGATCATCATTCCCACCTGTCCCAGCCGGCCCTCGCCCGACTCGATCGCGCGCAGGATGGGCCGCGCAAAGGCGTCGCCCACGATCACCACCACTTCGGGGTTGTGCCGCTCGGTCAGCTTCAGCGCCTCGCCGGGATCGAAGTTGCGCGCGGCCGCCGTGATCACCGTGCCGCCCAGCGCCAGGCAATAGATGCCCATCAGCAGGCCGGTTCCGTGCATCAGGGGCGGCAGGGCAAGCACCTTGCGCCGCGCCTCCGCCGCCTCGATCGCGGCGACATGCGCCTCGATCGAATCCGGCCCCGGCATGCCGGGCAGGGGCGCCCCCGCGCCCAGCACCGTCCACAGCGCGCCCTGGTCCCACATCACGCCCTTGGGCATGCCGGTGGTGCCGCCGGTGTAGATGAACAGCATGTCGTCCGGGCTGTGATCGGCCTTGACCGGGGCTGACGCGCCCCTTGAGACGGCATCGAAATCCTGCGCCCAGGCCGGCGGCGTTCCGCCCACCTGCAGCCACAGCTTCACGCCCGGCAGGCGCTGCCGGATGCCGTCCAGCACGTCGGCGAATTCCGCATCATAGACGACGACGGCGGAATCCGAATTGTCGAGGATATAGGCCAGCTCCTCGCCGGTGTAGCGGTAGTTCACGTTCACATGCACCATGCGCGCCTTGAAGGCGGCGCCGGTGGTGAGGAGGTAGGCGGGCGAATTGCGCATCAGGTGCGCGACACGGTCCCCCGGCCCGGCGCCGGCGGCCAGAAAGGCGCCCGCCAGCGCGTCGGTGCGCCGGTCATAGTCGGCCCAGCTGACGACCTCATCCCCGTGGATCAGGGCGGGGGCCTCGCCCAGCCGCCCACCGATTGCCGACAGGATCTGCCCGAAGCTGAACATCCATCTCTCCCGATTGCACTCCCAATGTTGCGGCATTGACATGGGGGCACGCGCTGCCGCAACCCGCCATAAGGGAGAGAGAGGCAAGGGAGAGGCGAATTGCGGGCCTGGGTGATCGAACGACTGGAGGGCCTCGACGCGCTGGAGCTGCGCGAGGTGCCCGATCCCGCCCCGCCGGGGCCGGGGGAAGTGACGGTCGCCGTGTCCGCCGTGGGCCTCAACTATCCTGATCTGCTGATGTTGTCGGGCGGCTACCAGTTCAAGCCGCCGCTGCCGTTCACGCCGGGCATGGAAGGCGTGGGGCGCATCGCGGCCGTGGGGGAGGGCGTTTCGGGCGACCTGCTCGGCCATCGCCTGCTGCTGGGCGGGCGCACCGGCCTGCTGGCGGAACAGGTGACCCTCCCGCTCGCAAGCCTGCGCGAGGTGCCGGAGGCGCTGGCCGACGCCGAGGCGGCCGGCTTCACCACCGGCGCGCTGACGGCCTGGGTGTCGCTGGTGCCGCGCGGGCGGCTGCAACCCGGCGAACATGTGCTGGTGCTGGGCGCGGGCGGCGGCATGGGGCTGGCGGCAGTTTCCATGGCAAAGGCGCTGGGCGCGCACGTCACGGCGGCGGCCTCGTCGCAGGCCAAGCTGGATGCGGCGAAACAGGCCGGCGCGGATGCGGTGCTGATGATGGACCGTGCCGCACCCGACCTTTCGGCCCTGAAGGGAGAGGTGGATATTCTGTTCGATCCCGTCGGCGGGCCGGCGGTGCTGCCCGCGCTGAAGACGCTGCGCTGGGGCGGGCGCTATCTGGTGATCGGCTTCGTGGCGGGCATGCCCGACAGGGTGCCCACCAACCTGGCGCTGTTGAAGGGGATCGAGATCGTCGGCGTCCGCGCGGGCGAGGCCGGGCGGCAGGATCCGGCGCTGGGCCGGCGCGCCATGCACGAGATCGACCGGATCGCGGGCGAAGGGCATCTGCGCCCGATTGTGGGGCTGGAGGTGCCGTTCGAGGAGGCCCCGCGCGCCTTCCGGGCGATGCAGGACGGTTCATTGCTGGGCAAGGCGGTCGTCCGCATGCCGGAGGGCTGAAAGGATGAAGATGATGACCAGGTTGCAACTTGCCGCTTTCCTGCTGGTGCCCGCGCTGCTGCTGGCGGGATGCAACACCACGCGCGGCATCGGCCGGGACGTGAAATCAGTGGGCACCGCGATCGAGCGCGCGGTGGACTGAACCGCCTCTCCGGCATTGACCGAATCGGCGCCCCTCGGCCATGGCTCCTCGCGTCGGCGGGCGAAGGCCCGGCGGCGCTGCGGGAGAGTGCGCCGGACCTGATCCGGGGCCGCCGAAGGAGCAACCGCCCCCGGAATCTCTCAGGCCAAAGGACCGCAGCGACGCTTCCGGGCAGGAAACGGCAGTCTGGAAAGCGGCAGTGGCGACACTGCCCACCGAAGGGGTAAGCGGGGCCGCGCAGGCCCGGCGAAAGCTCTCAGGTACTCGTGACAGGCGGGGGCGGGCGGCGGGCTTCTCAAGGGGAGGGGCCTGTTCGCGTCACGGAAGGACTGCGCCTGTGGCCGATGTCGATCTTGCGAGCCTGAAGACCCTGCCGCTCGATGCCCTGCACAAGGAGCTCGGCGGCCGCATGGTGCCGTTCGCGGGCTATGCCATGCCGGTGCAATATCCATCGGGCGTGATGGCCGAGCATCTGTGGACGCGGGACAGCGCCGGGCTGTTCGACGTGAGCCACATGGGCCAGCTGCTGCTGGAAGGCGACGGCGCGGCGGACTGGCTGGAACGCATCGCGCCCGGCGATTTCCGGGGGCTGCAGCCGCATCGCACCCGCTATACGCTGCTGCTGGCAGACGATGGCGGCATCCTCGACGACCTGATGGTCACCAACATCGATTCCGCCGCGCCCGGCAACCGCTTCTACATCGTGGTGAACGGCGCGACGAAGCTGGACGACATCGCCCACATGCGCCGCACCCTGCCGCCGGAGCTGGTGCTGACCCATCTGGAAGATCATGCGCTGCTGGCCCTGCAGGGGCCGCTCGCCGTTGAGGCGCTCGCGTCGCTGGCCTTGCCGCCCGAAAACGCCGGCCAGCCCGCTATCGCAGACATGAAGTTCATGACCGCCGGCCGGTTCCTGTGGGGCGATGCGAAACTCGCTGTCACGCGCTCGGGCTATACGGGCGAGGACGGGTACGAGATCTCGCTTCCGGCAGCCCAGGTGCGGGCCTTTGCGGACCGGCTGCTTGCCGATGCGCGGGTGAAACCGATCGGCCTTGGCGCGCGGGATTCGCTGCGGCTGGAAGCGGGCCTGCCGCTCTACGGCCATGATCTCACGCCCGAAATCGAGCCGGTCGAAGCGGGCCTCGCGTTCGCCGTTTCCAAGCGGCGGAAGGCGGAGGGCGGATTTCCGGGGGCGGCGCGCATCCTGAAGGCGCTGCTGGACGGCCCGGCCAGAAAGCGCGTGGGGCTGAAGCTGGAAGGCCGCCAGCCCGCGCGCGAAGGCGCGGAGGTGTTCGCGGGCGACGCGAAGGTGGGTGTCGTCACCTCGGGCGGGTTCGGCCCGTCTGTCGGGGCGCCCGTCGCCATGGCCTATGTGCTGTCGGCGCATGCCGCCGACGGCACCACGCTCGAGATCGAGGTTCGCGGCAAGCGCCTGCCGGCGCAGGTCGTTCCGATGCCGTTCCACCAGAAAAACTACGTCCGCTGAAGGGGATAGGTCATGCGATATTTCACCAAGGATCATGAGTGGATTGATGTTGACGGCGACATCGCGACCGTCGGCATCACCGATTATGCGCAGGGCCAGCTGGGCGACGTCGTGTTCGTGGAGCTGCCGGAGGCCGGCCGGATGGTCGCGGCCGGCAAGGAAGCGGCCGTGGTGGAAAGCGTGAAGGCCGCGAGCGAGGTCTATGCCCCCGTGTCCGGCACGGTCACCGAAGCCAATGCCGCGCTGGAAGCGACGCCGGATCTGGTGAACAGCGCGCCGGAAGGCGAAGGCTGGTTCTTCCGCCTGAAGCTCTCCAACCCGGCCGAGCTGGAAGGGCTGCTGGACGAAGCCGCCTACAAGGCCTTCACCGAGACGCTCTGATGGGCTGGAACGCCGCCGACTATGCCGCCAACGCGGGCTTCGTGCCCGCGCTGGGCAACGCCGTGCTGGATCTGCTGGCCGCGCACGCCGGCGAATCCATTCTGGACCTTGGCTGCGGCGACGGCGTGCTGACCGAAAAACTGGTCGCCGCCGGCGCGCAGGTGCTGGGCGTGGACAGTTCCGCGCCCATGCTTCAGGCCGCGCGGGACCGCGGGCTGGATGTCCGGCAGGTCGATGGTCAGGCACTGCCCTTCGATGCGCAGTTTGATGCCGTGTTCTCGAACGCGGCGCTGCACTGGATGCCGGACCAGCGGGCGGTGGCCACGGGCGTGTTCCGCGCGCTGAAGCCGGGCGGGCGCTATGTGGGCGAATGCGGCGGCTTCATGAACATCGCCGCAATCCGCACCGCGCTGCGCGCCGTGCTGAAGGCGCATGGCTACAGCCCTGAATCGGGCGGCGGGCAGACCTATCTGACGGCGGAGGCCTTCACCGCCATCCACCGGGCGGCCGGATTCACCGGGATCGACGCCCGCATCATCGGGCGGCCCACCCCGCTTCCCACCGGAATCCGCGGCTGGTTGAAAACATTCCGCGCCGGATTCCTCGATGAATCGGGCGTGCCCGAAGCCGCCCGGGCCACCGTCATCGACGAGATCGAGGCCCTGCTGGAGCCGGTGCTGAAAGACAGCGCCGGCAACTGGAGCGCCGATTATGTCCGCCTGCGCTGGCAGGCCCGGAAACCCCTGTAGGACGATCGCATGCGATATCTTCCCCTGACGCCGGACGACCGGGCCGCGATGCTCGCAAAGGTGGGCGCGCCCACCATCGACGATCTGTTCGTGGACGTCCCCGCCGAGGCCCGGCTGCCCGGCCCGATCCCCGGCCTGCCGCATCACCAGGGCGAAATGCTGGTGGAGCGCGAGCTGACCCGGATGGCGGCGAAGAACATGGCGGCGGGCGCACATCCCTTCTTCATCGGGGCCGGGGCCTATCGCCACCATGTGCCGGCATCGGTGGATCACCTGATCCAGCGCGGCGAGTTCCTGACAAGCTACACGCCCTATCAGCCGGAAATCGCCCAGGGCACGCTGCAATATCTGTTCGAGTTCCAGACCCAGGTGGCGCGGCTGTTTGGCATGGAGGTGGCGAATGCCTCCATGTACGACGGCGCGACGGCGACGACCGAGGCCATCTTCATGGCCCGCCGCATCACGAAGCGCCCCAGAACGCTGATCTCCCGCGGGGTACATCCGCACTATGTGCGCGCAGCGGAAACATTGTGCCATTTCACCGGCGACGAGCTGGAGACGGCGGCGCCCACGCCGGGCCGCACGCCACCCACGGATGACATGGCCGATCTGATCGCCCGGATCGATGACCGCACATCGGCGGTGATCGTGCAGAACCCGGACTGCTTCGGCCATGTGGCGGACCTGTCACCGCTGGCGGACGCCTGCCATGCGAAGGGCGCGCTGCTGATCGTGGTGGTGACCGAAGTGGTTTCCCTGGGTGCGATCCGCTCGCCCGGAGAGATGGGGGCCGACATCGTCGTCGGCGAGGGGCAATCGCTGGGCGTCGGGCTTCAGTTCGGCGGCCCGCACCTGGGGCTGTTCGCCTGCAACCTGAAGCATGTGCGGCAGATGCCGGGGCGCCTGTGCGGGGAAACCGTGGATGCGGATGGCCGGCGCGGCTTCGTGCTGACTCTGTCCACCCGCGAGCAGCATATCCGCCGCGAGAAGGCGACCTCCAACATCTGCACCAACTCCGGGCTGATGAGCCTCGCCTTCAGCATCCATATGACCCTGCTGGGGGAAAAGGGGCTTCGGCAGCTGGCGGCGCTGAACCATGCCCGCGCCTGCGAAACGGCAGAGCGGCTGGCGGCGATTCCGGGCGTGACCCTGCTGACGGAGCGCTTCTTCAACGAGTTTGCCGTCGCATTGCCGGTGCCCGCGCGGCAGGCCGTTCGCGACATGGCGGAAATGGGCGTGCTGGGCGGCGTCAGCGCCGAGCGGCTCTGGCCGGACAGGCCCGATCTGGCAAATGTTCTGCTGATCGCAGCAACCGAAACGGTTTCCCCTGCCGACATTGACGCGCTGGTGCGCGCACTGACCGAAGTGGTTTCGAAATGAGCATGAACACTCAGGGCCGCCCGTCCGCGCCGGCCAGCGCGCCGGGTGCCGCCGCCCCCACCATCACCGGCAACCCGGCGCTGATGCTGGAAGAGCCGCTGATCTTCGAGGTCGGCTCCCCCGACGTGACGGGCGTGGATCTCGAGGCCCCCCCCGCCCATGTCTCGCGCCTTGGCGGCCTGTCACGCGATGCCGCGATCGGCCTGCCCGGGTTGGCAGAGGGGGAGGCCGTGCGCCACTACACCCGCCTCAGCCGGCAGAATTACGGCATCGACCTCGGCTTCTTCCCGCTGGGAAGCTGCACCATGAAGCACAACCCGCGCCTCAACGAGAAGCTGGCCCGGCTGCCGGGCTTTGCAGATGTGCACCCCCTGCAACCGCAGGATACGGTGCAGGGCGCGCTGGAACTGATCCACAGCCTGGCCGAATGGCTGAAGGCGCTCACCAACATGCCGGCCGTCGCCATGTCGCCCAAGGCGGGCGCCCATGGGGAGCTTTGCGGCATGCTGGCGATCCGCGCCGCGCATGATGCAAAGGGCGATGCGCGTTCGGTGGTGCTGGTGCCGGAATCAGCGCATGGCACCAACCCGGCGACGGCGGCCTTCTGCGGCTATGCGGTGGAGAGCATCCCGGCGGATTCGCGCGGACGGGTGGATACGGCGGCGCTGCTGGCCCGGCTGGGGCCGGACGTCGCGGCGGTGATGATCACCAACCCCAACACCTGCGGCCTGTTCGAGCCCGATCTGAAGCGCATCGCGGATGCCGTTCATGCCGCGGGCGCCTTTGTCTATTGCGACGGGGCCAATTTCAACGCCATCGTCGGCCGCGTCCGCCCCGGGGACCTGGGCGTGGATGCAATGCACATCAACCTGCACAAGACCTTCAGCACCCCGCATGGCGGCGGCGGGCCCGGTTCGGGTCCGGTCGTGTTTTCAGAGGCGCTTGCCCCCTTCGCGCCGCTGCCGTTCGTGGTGGAAGCGAACGGCCGCTACCATCTGGTGGAAGAGGAATCCGCGAGCGCCGAGGATCATGGCAGCAGCTTCGGCCGGCTGTCCGCCTTCCACGGGCAGATGGGCATGTTCGTGCGCGCGCTGGCCTATATCCAGTCGCACGGGGCAGACGGGCTGCGGCAGGTGGCGGAAGATGCCGTGCTCAACGCCAACTATATCCTGCGCAGCCTGGATGATCTTCTGTCCGCGCCGTTCGGGGAAACCGGCCCGTGCATGCACGAGGCGCTGTTCGACGACAGCTTCCTGAAGGACACGGGCGTCACCACGCTGGATGTCGCCAAGGCGCTCATCGACGAGGGCTTCCACCCGATGACCATGTATTTCCCGCTGGTGGTTCATGGCGCGATGCTGATCGAACCGACCGAGACGGAGAGCAAGGCGCGGCTGGACCAGTTCATCGCGGCGCTGCGCGGCATCGCGGCTGCGGCAAAGGCGGGCGACGGCGCGCGCTTTGCCAGCGCCCCGCATTTCGCGCCGCGCAGCCGGCTGGATGAAACGCGCGCGGCGCGGCAGCCGGTGCTGAGCTGGCAGGGCTGATCGCGGCCAGCCCACGCGTCGCAACGGAAAAAGGGGCCGCCGGCGATGTGCCGACGGCCCCTTTTTCATGTCTGGTCTGAAGGGGCCAGCAGGCCCCTTCAGCCCTGCCTCAGGCGGCGACCGCCGTGCGGCGGCGGCGCATCATGGTGCCCACCAGGCCGAAGCCGGCGATCATCATCGCCCAGGTGGCAGGTTCCGGAACCACGCTCTTCAGCCAGTCTTCATGGGCGTAGATCGGCACATAGCCCGAAAATTCGCCGAAGCTGCTGTTCAGGGCGTCGTCGATGTCGCCGAAGTCCGCGCCGAAGGTCAGGCCATAGGAGGTGACCGAGGCGAGCTTGCCGTTCAGGAACTGCGGGCCGCCCGAATCGCCGCCGGCCACGCCGACTTCGATGTCGCCCAGATAGGGGTTGCAGCCAAACGCGGTGCCGGTCAGCACGACGCCGATGATGCAGCCCTGATCGTTGCCGACGAACAGCTCGCCGTCGATGATCTGCGGGCTGGCATTGTCGAAATCGGAAAGCCAGCTGTTGGTGACGTCGGCCGAGCCGAAGAAGCCATCCCAGAAGCCGCCCCAGATGGCGTCGCCCAGGGCATAGTCATAGATGTTCTCGCCCTGGCGCATCCGGCCGGTGCCCAGGTTCGCCCCGACATCGCCGCCGACATCGGACCGGCGGCCGTTGCCGACCACGTTGAACGACTGGCCCGACAGATCATCCTCGAAATAGAAGTCATAGGCCTTGGCGTAAGACGGCGCGTTGCTCGCCAGCGTGATCACGGCGATGTCGTTCTGGTCGATCACCTGGCCGGTGTAGCCGGGGTTCACATGGACATAGCTCGAATCGATGGCGATCGCGCCGGGCGCCGCGACGAAGCCGGGGCCGAAGCGCACCAGATCCGGATCGGAGCTGTCGGAGAAATAGGCCGTCACCTTGTCCGGCCCCTTGGAGCCGTAACCGTCCGACACGCAGTGCGCGGCGGTGACCACCTTGTTGCGGCCGACGAGGCTGCCGGTGCAGATGAAGGCGCCGACGCCGTTATACTGCATGATCAGCGTGACCACGCCGCTGTACTGCGGCTTGTTCGCGAAATAGAGCGGGTTGCCGCCGCCCGCCACGGTCGCGGTGGAATCCACGCCCACGATCATGTTGCTGGCGGTCCATGCCAGGCCCTTGGAAGCGCCCGAAATGGAACGGTTGCTCTGCGCGCTTGCTGCCGTCGGGATTGCCAGGCTGCTCGCTGCGAGCAGACCAAAGGCGATGGCGGACGTGCGCCCTGAGATCTTCATGATGATGTCCCCTACCTGTTGCATGAGCGTCCATCCGGCCCCGTTTGGACGACTCAATATGGATAATTGACCCTGTTCGCGGGCCGTTCGCAACAGTATTTTCATTGCGTTAACCAAAAAGTGGCGTTCCACGCCCTCGCCGGCCGGGACGGGTCCCGCCCTTGCCGCCGGGCCACCGCATGCCCATGTGCGGCTGCAGGATCGTTTCCGCGAATATGGGAGAGGGATGAATGGGCGAGGCCGCAAAGCTGGAAACGGCAATCGTTGCAGGCGGATGCTTCTGGTGCGTGGAGGCGATCTTCGACCGGTTGCGGGGCGTGCAGTCGGTGGAAAGCGGCTACACAGGCGGCCATGTGGCCCACCCCAGCTACAAGCAGGTCTGCAACGGAGACACCGGCCACGCCGAGGCCGTGAAGATCGAATTCGATCCCGCCCGGATCCCCTATGGCGACCTGCTCGACATCTTCCTGGCCACGCATGACCCGACCCAGCTGAACCGGCAGGGCAATGACGTGGGGCCGCAGTATCGCAGCGCGATCTTCCCGCAATCCCCCGCGCAGGAGGCCGAGGCGAAGGCCGCCATCGCCCGCGCCCAGGCCGACTGGGCCGCGCCCGTCGTCACCACGGTGGAGCCCGCCGCGCCCTGGTATCCGGCCGAGGACGAGCATCAGGAATATTTCGACCGAATCGGTGACAATAACCCCTACTGCACGGCTGTCGTCAGCCCCAAGGTACGGAAATTCATGGCAAAATATGCCGACAGGCTGAAGGTCTGAACCACCCGCGTTCGGCCATGTTCATGACCTTCGGATGAAGTCGGGCGGCCATTCCCGCCGCTCGTCGCGAATCTCTTTCGACTCGTCACGGATTCGCGCGCGCTGAGTCGGAGCGGCGGGGGCGCGCTGCTAGGTCGGCGCACACAGGGCGGATCAACCAGACAAGTCCAAGGGTCACCAACCTCAGTGCCAGTGCTCGCCAGCTGGAGTTCACTCTCCGGCCGATGGAACAAGCTGTTTCGCGATCATGAACTGATCGTGCGGACGGAGGGCCATGTGCGCTACTTGCGCCTTGGCGCCGGGGTGCAGCGCAAGGCCGCCGGTCTCGCGCTGGGCGCGGCCGGGCTGTGGCTTGCCGGCACCGCCGGCCTGATCGGCTGGCAGGCCTGGACGAGCTGGCAGAACCGCGACATGGCCGATCGGGCCGCCGCGCTGGCGCAGGCCGAAGTGCGGGTCGCGGCAGAACGGCGCAGCGCCGAACAGATCGCCCGCGACGTGGAATCCCGCCAGCAGCAGCTGGAAAGCCTGTTCAAATCCCATTTCGGCGATGATCCAGAGGCGGCGCGCGCGCTGGAGGATGCCCCGGCCGCGGCCAGCCCGGCCCCGCCCGCCGCCGTTGCGCAGCCGGCCGCCCTGCAGCAGCCCGCCGCCGATCCTGCCCGGCGCGTGAAGCTGATGGATGCCCGGCAGGACAGGCTGGTGGCCGCGATGACGCAGGCTGCCGCCCGCCGCACCGCGCGCGCCGAAGCCGCGCTGCTGGCCGTCGGCCTGCAACCCCGCGCCCGGCTGGCGCAGGGCGGGCCTTTCCTGCCCTGGCGCGCGAAGCGCGAGGACGCGCCGACCGATCCGGCGCTGAAGCGGCTGGAGGCGACGCTGCTCAGGATGGAGCAGGTGGAATCGCTGATTGTCGCGCTGCCGTCCGGAAGCCCGGCCGTCGGCATGCAGACGACGAGTGGCTTCGGCACCCGCTATGACCCCTTCAACGGCCAGCGCGCCATGCATGCGGGCATCGATTTCCGCGGCCCTCACGGCAGCCCGATCCGCTCGGCGGCCCCCGGCCGCGTCAGCTTCGTCGGCGTGAAATCCGGCTATGGCAATGTGGTGGAGGTCGATCATGGCCACGGCCTGCTCACCCGCTATGCCCACCTGGCCGGCTTTGCCGCCCGCGTGGGCGACAGGGTGGACTCCGGCGACACCATTGCCCGCATGGGCTCCACCGGCCGGTCCACCGGCACCCACCTGCATTTCGAAGTCCGGGTGAACGGCGCCGCCGTCAATCCCCGTCGTTTCCTGGAGGCGAACCCCCATGTTCTCGAAGTCAAGGCAGACGCCCGCGAGCGAGTCTCAGGCCGTGACGCAACCGTCTAGGGCGCAGGGCCGGGCAGGGCAGGGCGGCTCCTTCTCCGTGCTGGGCGCCGACGTCACCATCGACGGCAATATCAGCGCCGGGGTGGACCTGCACCTCGATGGCCGGGTGAACGGCGATGTCAGCTGCGCCAGCCTCGTTCAGGGCGCGGGCAGCGTGATCCGGGGTGCCGTCAGGGCCGATACCGCGCGGCTGGCCGGCACGGTGGAAGGGTCGATCGACGCCAAGGATCTGGTGATCCAGGCCAGCGCCCGCATCACCGGCGACGTCAGCTATGACAAGCTGACGATCGAGCCCGGCGGGCAGGTGGACGGCCGCTTCAGCCCGCGCGCAGCCGCCGCACCCAAGGTGGAGCTGGTCGCCAGCAACTGACGCCGGAATTCGGCGGCGCGCCGCAGCGCGCCGCCCGCCCGCGCCGCTTCTTCGCGCCGCTACTTCGCCTTACGCTCGTTGAACCAGTCGATGGGCGCCAGGATGGATTGCAGCCACTGGCTGGGCCGCCCCATGCCGTGCCCGGCGCCCGGCAGCCGGATCATCTCTGCATCCACGCCGCGCAGCTTCAGCGCGCCGAACATCTGCTCCGTCTGGGCGATGGGGGTGCGGAAGTCGCTTTCCCCGGTGATCAGCAGCGTCGGCGTCCGGATCTGCCCCGCCAGGCTGAAGGGGGAGCGGCTGAAATAAAGCTCGGGCTTGTCCCAGGGCGTGGCCCCCATCCAGTGCTTCATGAAGAAGGAGGTCCCGTCGGACGTCGTCACCTGGTTCGTCCAGTCCACCACGGGGCGCAGGGCGACGGCGGCGCGGAACTTGTCCGGCTCTTTCCCGATCGCCCACAGCGTCAGCACGCCGCCACCCGATCCGCCGCCGATGAACAGGTTCCGCGCATCCGCATAGGGGCGATTCGCCAGCTCATCCACCATGGTCATCAGGTCGTCATGGTCCTGCCCCGGATAGGCATTGGTGATCGCGTTGGCGAAGGCGTTGCCATAGCCGATCGATCCGCGCGGATTGGTATAAAGCACCAGATAGCCGGCGGCGGCATACAGGGCATGCGTCACCGAGAAGAAGGGGCCGTAATCGCTGTTGGGGCCGCCATGGATGTCGAGGATGATCGGATATTTCTTCTTCGCGTCGAAGTCCGGCGGGAAGGCGATCCAGCCCTGCACCCGCTTGCCGTCCGCGCGGGAGGCGACATTGATTTCCTCGATGCGCGCGGCCCTGCGGGTTGCGGCCCACTGGGCGTTCACGTCCAGCAGGTCCGTCTGGACGGTTCCGCGCGCGATGCCCAGCCCGGCGGGCCGGTCGGTATGGGCGCTGGTGAAGGCGCACAGATCGGCCACGCAGCTCGCCTGCCCGCCGGACGAGGGCAGATAGAGCCGCGTGCCGCCGACGGACGGCACAAGGATTGTGGTCGCGCCCGACGCGGCGTCGACGCGGGCGACGCGCTGGGTGCCTTCGTCATTGTAGAGGATGGTCAGGCTGCGCCCATCGGCCGCCCAGTCCATGCCGGCGACAGGGCGGTCCAGCGCCTTTGAAAGGTGGGTGATCACGCCGCCCGGCGTCGCCCCCGTCGTCCACAGTTCCGGCATGTCATAGAACTGGTCGGAGGCCGGCGTGCCGAGGAAGGCGACCGTCTTCCCGTCGGGCGAGACTTCGGGCGCATATTCGCTGCCCGGCCGGCTGGTCAACTGCACCGCCGGCCAGACCTTGCCGCCGTCGCCGACCTTTGCCTCATAGAGATAGAGGTCGATCTCGCGCGGGCCGTTCACCGGGTCCTTGCCGAAGGGTGCGACGATGGCGCGGCCGTCGGCCGTCCAGGCGATGCCCCCGTCGTCGTTCACCTGGTCCTTCTCCCCCACGGTCAGCTGGGTGATCGCGCCGGTCGCCGCGTCGGCCACGAACAGGTGCGTCGCGCCGGGCTTGATCTCGCCCGCGCCGTCCGCCCGCCAGAACAGGTCGTCGATGATCTTGGCGTCGGGCGCGCTTTCCGTGCCCTTGGGCTTGTCCGGCATGCCCTTGATGCTGGCAGGCTTCGCCTCGATCCGGCCGACATAGGCGATGCGCCGCCCATCGGGGGACCAGCGGATCTGCGACGGCGCCGTTTCGCCGGTGGTGATGGCGCGGCCCACGCCGTCGGCCAGCGCCAGCACATGGATCTGCGCCTTGCCCAGCGCCTGCGCGACATAGGCGATCCGGCTGCCATCGGGGGACCATTGCGCCTGCCGCGGCCCCACATCGCGCGCGACCAGCAGCCGCCTGTCGATGATCTTGCCCGACGGGTCCAGATGGGCGAGCCACAGCTCGTTCATCCGCCGGTCCAGCCCTCGGTCGAACGTGGTGCGCTGGTAAAGCACCCGCGACCCGTCCGGGGAGACAAGCGGCCCCGTCACCATGGCAAGATCATAGATGTCGGCTGCCTGGAACGGCGTGGCCGGTTGGGCGACCGCCGGAGCGGCGGTGGCGGCAAGAAGCGCGGCGACAAGGATTTTCATCAGCTATTTCCCCTCAATGGCTGATTGCTAGCGTGCAGGCCGAGGAGAATGCAATGCGACTGTTCGAACGCTGGCGGGCGAAATCGCCTTTCTATGATGAAACCCATCAGGCCGTGGCGGAAAGCGTGCGCGCCTTCGTCTCGCGAGAGGTGGATCCCCACATCGACCAGTGGGAGCGCGATGGCGAACTGCCGCGCGAACTCCACCGCAAGGCGGCCGAGGCCGGCGTGCTGGGGTTGGGATACCCAGAGGAATTCGGCGGCCATTCCGACGGCTTCGACATCTTCCACTCGCTGGTGCAGACGGAAGAGCTGTCGGCCCCCGGCGCGGGCGGGCTGGGCGCCAGTCTGATGACGCACGGCATCGGCCTGCCGCCGATTCTGGCGATGGGATCGGATGCGATGAAGCAGCGCATCGCGCCGGCGGTGCTCAGCGGCGAGAAGATCATCAGCCTTGCCATCACCGAACCGGGCGCCGGATCCGACGTGGCGAACATCCGCACCCGCGCAGAGCGGCGCGGTGGGGCCTATGTCGTCAACGGCTCCAAGATGTTCATCACCTCCGCCATGCGGGCCGATTACCTGACGGTCGCGGTGCGCACCGGCGGATCGGGCATGGGCGGCATCTCGCTGCTGCTGATCGAAGCGGACCGGCCCGGCGTTTCGCGCACACGGCTGGAAAAGATGGGCTGGCACTGTTCCGACACGGCCGCGCTCTATTTCCAGGATGTCGAGGTGCCTGCCGAGAACCTGATCGGTCCGGAAAACGCCGGCTTTCTGGGCATCATGCGCAACTTCAACAGCGAGCGGCTGGGCATGGCGCAGGGCTGCATGTCGATGGCGCGGGTGGCGCTTCAGGAAGCGGTGGACTGGGCGCTGGAGCGGGAGACGTTCGGCAAGCCGCTGATGCAGCACCAGTCGATCCGCATCAAGCTCGCCGATCTCGTCCGCCAGATCGAAGCGACGCAGGCCTGGGTGGACCTGCTGGCGCACCAGCACCGGCAGGGCACCGGAGAGCCCGCCAGCTATGCCATGCTGAAGGTGCAGGCGACGCGCACGCTGGAAGCCGTGGCCCGCGAAGCCGCGCAGGTGCTGGGCGGGGCCAGTTTCCTGCGCGGATCCAGGGTGGAGCGCATCTATCGCGAGGTGCGGGTGAACGCGATCGGCGGCGGCAGCGAGGAAATTCTGCTGGATCTTGCCGGCCGGCAGCTGTTCGGCGGCAAACGATAGCGCGGGGATATGCGGTGGACCGGCGGCTGCGGGCCGCCGGCCTTCGCCCGGGCCGGGATCAGAAGGCGAACCCTGCCGGCACGGCGCGGGTCGCTGCCTGCCACAGCCGCTGCCGGTCCGTCGCGGGCAGCAGATCCAGCATCAGCAAGTGGGCGCCCGCCTCGTCGCCGTCGCCGGCATGGGCCAGAAGGTCCAGGAAGGTCGCCTCGTCGGGCGAAAGCTGGCTGGCGCAGGGCGGGAAGGTGGTGAAGGCGTCGGGCCAGGCCGTCACCACGCCTTCCATCAGGGTGCAGAAGGCGGGCGTGCTGTCCCCCAGCAAGGCCGCGATCACCGGCTTCGGGTTGCGCTGATGGCGGGCCAGCATCACCCACATGCGCGCCGCCTTCAGCTGGATGCGGGCGTCTTCCGGCAAGGCCGTGACGGGCGGCGGCATGAAGGTGGCGGCGGACAGCATGAACCGCATGGGTCTCTCCTGCGAATGAGTCGCAGAAAAGTTATTGCGAATTGATCGCAAAAACAAGCCCTATTGACGAGCCGCCCGCCGGGTCAGCAGTTCGGTGCGATAATGCCAGGCCGTGCGGCCAGAACGCCCGCCGCGCGCCAGCGCGAAGGCGATCGCCTCGGCCTCGTCCAGCGGCAGGCCCTCGGCATCCAGATGGCGGCGCACCATCTCCAACCAGGTCGCCTGGTCGGGCACATGAAAGCCCAGGATCAGGCCAAACCGGTCCACCAGCGCCAGCTGGTCGTCGGCGGAATCCCGCCCATGCCGGCTGTCCTCGTGGCTGCGTTCCACCAGATGACGGTGGTTGGAGGTGACTGCGAGGCGGACATTCGCGGGTCGTTCCGCGACGCCGCCATCCAGCAGGGAGCGCAGGATCCGCACCTGCGGGTCCGCCGAGGCGAAGGCGAGATCATCGACATACAGCAGGAAGGGCCGGCCGGCCGCCTCCAGCCGGGTGAACAGCACCGGCAGCGTTGCCAGCGCGTCGCCGGCGGCTTCCACCAGCGCCACGCCCTCGGCAGCCGCGACGGCGCGGACAAGGGCCGATTTCCCCATTCCCCGGCTGCCCCACAGCAGCATGTCGTGCGATGGCAGGCCCTTCGCCAGCGCAGCCACATTCTGCCGAAGCGCCGCGATCTGGCTGTCCACGCCCGCGAACCGCGCCAGCGGCAGGGCGTTCAGCCGCGGCACCGCATGCAGCAGCCGGCCGTCCCAGCGGAAGGCGGCGCCCGTCGCCGGATCGGCTTCGGGCGCAGGCGGCGGGGCCAGCCGTTCAAGGCTGTGGGCAATCTGCAACAGGCTCAGCGCGATTTCATCTGGCATGCCTTGCCTGTAGCGGGCGGCGACCCATTTGAAAAACCGTGTCTGCGCGTGTAAGCGCGGCCACTTGAGATTTTCCCCCGACGTTTCACAGACGTTTTGTTGACGAGGGTCAGACCGAAATGTTCTCCACCCCTGCCTATGCCCAGGCCGCCGCCGGCGGCGCCGCTTCGGGCGGCATCGGCTATATGCTGATGCAGATCCTGCCGCTTCTGGCGCTGTTCCTGATCTTCTGGTTCCTGATCATCCGCCCGCAGCAGCAAAAGCTGAAGCAGCACCGCGCCATGGTCGACGCCGTGAAAAAGGGCGACGAAGTGGTCACGGGCGGCGGCCTGATCGGCAAGGTTTCCAAGGTGACCGACACCGAGGTGGAGATCGAGCTGGCCCCCACGGTGAAGGTGCGCGCGCTGAAGGGCACGTTGTCCAGCGTGACGCCGCGCGGGGCGCCTGCGGCCGCCAACGACGCCAAGGGCTGAGTTTTCCCTGATGCTTGATTTCCCGCCCTGGAAGATCTGGGCCATCGCGCTGACCGTGCTTGCGGCGGCCATCTTCGCGGCCCCCAATTTCCTGTCCGAGGAACAGGCGGCCGGGCTTCCGTCCGCCGTTCCGTCGAAGCAGCTGAATCTGGGGCTCGACCTGCGCGGCGGCAGCCACATCCTGCTTGAGGCCGACCCGGCCGACGTGAAGAAGGCGCGGCTGGAGGTGCTGGAGGAAGTGGTCCGCCAGGGGCTGCGCGAAGCCAATGGCGGCGCCATTCCCTATATGGACCTGTCGGTCGCCAACGGGGCGGTCAGCTTCTCGGTGCGCAATCCGGCGGATGTGGATCGCGCCGTCGAAACCATGCGCGGCCTCTCGCAGCCGGTGGGGCAGCTTTCGGCCCAGCGCGACATCGAGGTGAACCTCGCGGATTCCACCCGGGTGTCGGTGCGCCCGTCTGCCGCCGGCATCACCGCAGAGACGGACCGCGCCATGTCGCAGGCGGTGGAGGTGATCCGCCGCCGGATCGACGAACTGGGCACCCGCGAGCCGACGATCATCCGCCAGGGTGAAACCCGGATCGTGGTGCAGGTGCCGGGCCTGCAGGATCCCGAACAGCTGAAATCGCTGCTGGGGAAAACCGCGAAGCTGGAATTCAAGCTGGTCGATACCGACGCCGATGCCGCCGAAGCCGCACAGGGCCGCGCCCCGCCGGGCAGCCAGGTGGTGCCGAACGCCGATGGCGGCGTGCTGGTGGTGAAGCGCCGGGCGCTCATCACAGGGGATCAGCTGGTGGACAGCCAGCCGACCTTCCAGGATGGCATGCCCGTCGTGTCCTTCCGGTTCGACGGCGTGGGCGGCAAGCGCTTCGCCAAGGCCACGCAGGACAATGTCGGCAAGCCCTTTGCCATCATCCTCGACGGGCAGGTGATTTCCGCGCCGCGCATCAATGAACCGATCCTTGGCGGGTCGGGCATCATTTCCGGCAATTTCACCACCGAAAGCGCGAACCAGCTGGCGATCCTGCTGCGCTCGGGCAAGCTGCCGGTGGAGCTGAAAGTCATCGAGGAACGCACCGTCGGCCCGGATCTTGGGGCGGATTCGATCCGCGCCGGGGCCATCGCCTCGGTGCTGGCGACGCTGTTCGTGGCGATCTTCATGCTGATGACCTACGGTCGCTTCGGCCTCTATTCGGTGGCCGCGCTGCTGCTGAACGCGCTCTTGATCTTCGCGGTGATGACAGGGATCGGCGCCACGCTGACGCTGCCGGGCATCGCGGGCTTCGTCCTCACCATCGGGGCC
>NZ_JAYRCW010000002.1:68192-77059 GCF_041909755.1 Sandaracinobacter sp. | reverse complement strand
CGGCACGGCCCGGTGGGCGGGCGGCTGGCGACGGCGAAGGCCCCGGCCGGCATCGGGCTGGTGAAGGGGCCGAACTGGGTGGCGACCACCGGCCCCACCAGCTGGGAAGCGCGCCGGGCGCTGGACACGGTGGAGGCGGGCTTTGCCGTGGATGGCCGCAAGGCGGGCCCCTGGATCACCGACGAGCTGAAGAAGGCCGCGCTGGGCAGCGGTGGGGAAGAGGTGGCCGGGCATGGCAATGTGGACGCCGCCGACGGCACGGTGATCGTGGCGGATTACGGCCTGCCCTATCTGGCGCATGCCTGCATGGAGCCGATGACGGCGACGGCCCGGATCGTGGGCGGCCGGGCGGAAGTGTGGGGGCCGACGCAATCGCTGACGCTGGCGCACTGGCAGGTTGCCGACGCGCTGGGCATCGACAAGGCCGATGTGGTGATCCACCCGACCTTCCTGGGCGGCGGCTTCGGGCGAAAGGCGGAAGCCGATGCCATGGTGGAGGCGGCGCTGATCGCAAAGGCGGTAGGCAAGCCGGTGCAGCTGATCTGGAGCCGGGAGGAGGATCTGGGCACCGACATGTACCGGCCGCCGGTGCAGGCGAAGATGCGCGGCGTGCTTTCGGCGGATCGCAAGCTGCTGGCGTGGGACAGCCGCATCGCGGTGCCGGCGCTGAACAACAATTTCAGCAAGCGCAACATGCCCATGATGGCCTCTGACGAGGACAAGGCGAACGCGGGCGACATCGAGGGGCTGGCGGAAATCCCCTATGCAGTGGACGCCTTCCGGGCCGTGCATGTGCCGGTGGGGCAGCCTGCGCCGCTGGGATACTGGCGATCGGTGGGGCACAGCTTTTCCGGGTTCATCGTGGAAAGCTTCATCGACGAACTGGCAGCGGCGGCGGGTGCGGATCCGCTGGCGTTCCGGCTTTCGCTGCTGGCGGACCGGCCGCGCCATGCCGCCGTGCTGAAGGCGGTGGCCGATCATGGAAAGTGGGGCGAGCCCGCGCCCAAGGGCTTTGCGCGGGGCATCGCCGTGCATGAAAGCTTTGGTTCGATCGCGGCGATGGTGGTGACGGCGGGCGTGGTGGCGGGCAAGGTGAAGCTGCTGGAGGTGGTGAGCGCCATCGACTGCGGCCGCGTGATCGCGCCGGATTCCGTGCGACAGCAGCTGGAAGGTGCTGCCATCATGGGCCTGTCTGCCGCGATGGGCGAGGAAATCACCTTTGCCGACGGCGAGGCGGAGCAGCGCAATTTCCACACCTACGACGTGCTGAAGCTGGCGGATGCGCCGCTGCGGCTGGCGACCGTGATCGTGGAAAGCGGCGCGGCGCTGGGAGGCGTGGGCGAACCGGGGCTGCCGTGTGCGGCGCCTGCGCTTGCGAACGCGCTGGCGGCGGCGACCGGCAAGCGCGCGCGGCAGCTGCCGCTGGCCAGAGCCTACAGCGTCTGATGGCCTTGCCGGAAGGGCATCCGCCTGTTCGCACGGGCAAGGTGGGGCTGTTGCTGGTGAACCTGGGGTCACCCGATGCGCCGAAGCCGGGCGCCGTGCGGCGCTGGCTGAACGAATTCCTGTCGGATCGCCGGGTGGTGGAGCTTCCGCCGCTGATCTGGCAACCGATCCTGAAGCTGTTCGTGCTGACGCGCCGCCCCGCGAAATCGGCGGCGAACTATGCGAAGATCTGGGACCGGGCGGCGAACGAGAGCCCGCTGAAGCGGATCACGCGGGATCAGGCCGAGGCGCTTGCGGGCGCGTTCGGCGCGGACGTGATCGTGGACTGGGCGATGCGCTATGGCGCGCCCGCCATCGGCGAGGGGCTGGCGCGGCTGAGGGCGCAGGGGTGCGACCGGATCTGCCTGGCGCCGCTTTATCCGCAATATTGCAGCGCGACCACGGGCAGCGTGCTGGACGAGACGTTCCGGCAGCTTTCCGGACAGCGCTGGATGCCGGCGATCCGCACCCTGCCGCCCTATCATGACCATCCGGCCCATATCGCAGCGTTGAAGGCTTCGGTGGAACGGCAGCTGGCCGCGCTGGATTTCGTGCCGGAGAAGATCCTGCTGAGCTTTCACGGCATGCCGAGGCGCACGCTGGATCTGGGTGATCCCTATCATTGCCAGTGCCAGAAGACCGCGCGCCTGCTGCGCGAGGCGCTGGGGCGGACGGAGGCGGAGATGCCGCTGGCCTTTCAGAGCCTGTTCGGCCGCGCCGAATGGCTGAAGCCCTATACCGAGCCGCTGCTGACGGAGCTGGCGCAATCCGGCACCCGGCGCGTCGCGGTGCTGATGCCGGGCTTTTCCGCCGACTGTATCGAGACGCTGGAGGAAATCGCGATCGGCGCGCGGGAGGCCTTTCTGGAGGCCGGTGGCACCCATTTCGCGGCGCTGGACTGCCTGAATGCGTCTGACGAAGGGGTGGCGATGCTGCGCGCCCTGCTGGGCGAGGCGCTGGCGGGCTGGATTCGCTGAACTTTTCCGGTTTCGCCAGCTTGTGCGGGCCAAGGGCGGGGTCTAGCTTTGGCGCAAACGGGAAGGGAGAGGTTCATGGCGCGTGTTGCACTGGTCACCGGGGGAACCCGGGGCATCGGCGAAGCCATCTGCATGGGGCTGAAGGCGGCGGGGTTCACCGTCGCGGCCAATTATGTGGGTTCGGATGACAGGGCGAAGGCCTTCTCGGAGCGGACGGGCATCAAGGCCTGGAAGTTCAACGTGGCCGATCACCAGGCCGTGGTGGACAGCGTGGCCGCCATCGAGGCGGAGCTGGGCCCGATCGACGTGGTGGTGAACAACGCCGGCATCACCCGCGACGGCACGCTGCTGAAGATGAGCTTCGAGGCCTGGAAAGAGGTGATCGACGTGAACCTGGGCGGCTGCTTCAACACGGCGAAGGCGACCTTCCCGGGGATGCGGCAGCGCGGCTGGGGGCGGATCGTGAACATCGGCTCCATCAACGGGCAGGCGGGGCAATATGGGCAGGTGAATTATGCCGCAGCGAAAAGCGGCATCCACGGCTTCACCAAGGCGTTGGCGCAGGAAGGCGCGAAGTTCGGGGTGACGGTGAACGCCATCGCGCCGGGCTATATCGACACCGACATGGTGGCGGCCGTTCCGCCCGACGTGCTGGAAAAGATCGTGGCGAAGATCCCGGTGGGCCGGCTGGGCCATGCGGAAGAGATCGCCCGCGCCGTGGTGTTCCTGTGCGCCGAGGATGCGGGGTTCATCACCGGCAGCACGATGAGCGTGAACGGCGGACAGCATATGTACTGACGAAGGCGGGCGCCTGTTCAGCGCCCCCACCTCAACCCCTCCCCGGAAGGGGAGGGGCGTTCGTCGATGCGGACTCGGCGGCCTTACCGCCGGCCGCTATAAGGCCCGTCATGCTGAAGAAGCGGAGCTTCACCATCCAGGGGCATCGCACCTCTGTCGCGCTGGAGCCCGAATTCTGGGCCGCGTTCGACGAGGCCGTGGCCGGCGAGGGGATTACCCCCACCGGCTGGATCACGCGGCTGGATGAAGCGCGCAGCACCCCGCTTGCCAGTGCGATCCGGGTGGAATTGCTCAGACGAGCGAGAGCCCGATAAGCAGCCTTGTGTCGATCACGCAGCCGCGCGCGCGGGCGGATTCGATGAAGGCGGGAATGCGGGAGACGGGGACGACATGGGTGACGATGCCTTCGTTCCCCACCCCGCCGCCCGCGCCGGTGCGGCGCAGGCCCGTGGCGCGATAGAGGTGATAGATTTCGCCGACCATGCCGGGCGAGGAGGCGAATTCGCCGAACGCCTCCCACTCGTCGGCCTCGTAGCCGGTTTCCTCGAACAGCTCGCGCCGGGCGCTGTCGAAGATGTCCTCGCCTTCGGTTTCGTCGCCCACAAGGCCTGCGGGAAGCTCGATGCAGGGCCGGCCGAGCGGGGGACGATATTGTTCGACGAGGACTAGTTCATGCAGGTCTGTCAGGGCGACGATCACGGCGGCCTGGATGCCGCGCGTGCGCTTCACAAATTCCCACTGCCCGCCATCGCCCCAGGGGGCGACATGGGCTTCGAGGAATTTTCCCTGCCAGACGGCCTTGCTCATTCAGCCGCCCGGACGAAGGGGATCGGCAGGCCGTTCGCCGCCGGCGTCGCTTCGAACTCCGTGCCCTGCCGCATCAGCTGGCGGCCGATGGCGAACTTGTGGACTTCGGTGGGGCCGTCATAGAGGCGGAAGGGGCGCATGTCGCGGTAGATCATTTCCACGACCGTCTCGTCTGTCACGCCGATGCCGCCAAGGATCTGCACGCAGCGATCCGTCACCTGGAACAGCCGCTCGGAAATTTCGGATTTCGCGATCGAGCTTTCGTGGCGGCCCTTCACGCCATTGTCCATCAGCCAGGCCGTCTGCCAGGTCAGCAGGCGGCTGACCTTCAGGTCGATCTCGTTCTGGGCGAGCAGGAAGGAGACGCCCTGATGATCGCCGATGGGCTTGCCGAAGGCGGTGCGGGTGCGGGCGTGATCGATGGCGATCTTGTGGGCGCGGGCCGCCGCCCCCAGCCAGCGCATGCAGTGCGTCATCCGGGCGGGCGCAAGCCGCATCTGGGCATAGCGGAAGGCTTCGCCAACCTCGCCCAGCAGGGCGTCTGCCGGCAGCTTCAGGTTGTTGAAGCGCACCACGCCATGGCCTTCGACATAGTTGCGATCCATGGAGTTCATCACCCGCTCGATCTCGATGCCGGGGGTGCCGCCTTCGCAGACGAACAGGGTGGGGCCGTCGGGGCCGTGCGCGTTGGGCAGCACGCGCGCCATGATGATCCATGTCTTTGCGCCATTGGCGCCGGTGATCAGCCACTTCAGGCCGTTGATGGTGAAGTGGGTGCCATCGAACACCGCTTCCGTCTTCAGCTGGGCCGGATCCGATCCGGCGCCCTCCGGTTCCGTCATCGCGAAGACGGAGCGCTGGTGGCCCTGAACCACGGGCTTCAGATAGCGGTCTGCCTGGTCGGGGCGGCAGATCTTGGAGAGGATGTACATGTTCCCCTCGTCGGGCGCGGCGCAGTTCATCGCGACCGGCCCCAGCGTGGACCAGCCGGAGGCTTCCAGCACCACGGCGACTTCGGTGTGCGACAGCCCCTTGCCGCCATAGGTGGTGGGGCATTGCACCGACAGAAGATCCGCCGCGCGGGCCTTTTCCACCAGTTCCTGCCGGAGTGCGTCCGTCGGGCCGTGCTGGGTGAGGCGCGGATCGCGTTCGTAGGGGATGATTTCGTCGATGACGAACTTGCGGGTGCGGGCAGCAAGCGCCGCGAGTTCGGGGGAAATGGAGAAATCGATCATGGTCGGTCCTCAAACTGGTCGAGCGCCTGGGCGAGGATCGCCCCGGCAAGGGATGCGAAGCCCGCATAGCGGCTGCCGGAAAGCGCTCCCTGCTGCCACAAGCGATAGAGTTGCATCCAGGCGGTGGCGAGGCGCAGCCGGGCGAGGCCGAGGTGCCAGCCCAGATGCGGCGGGATGCCGCCCGCCGCCTTTGCATAGGCGGCGACCGCCGCGGCCCGGCCGGGCCAGCCGGGGGTGAGCGACGGGATGGCGCCAAGCGCATGGGTTTCGGCCGGATCGCCGGGCTCGATCCAGTAGGACAACAGCACGGCGAGATCGAAGGCGGGCGGCCCCAGCGTGCCCATGTCCCAGTCGATCAGGGCAGAGGCGCGGCGGGTGTCGGGATCGACGAGCAGATTGTCGAACTTCGCATCCATGTGCAGCAGGCGCGCCGGGGGATCGGGCGGCAGCGTTTCGGCCATCCGCGCCAGCAACGGGGCAAGTGCGGGCGGGGCCTCTGCCGCGAAGGCGGCTTCGGCGCGTTTCGTCCAGCCCTTCAGCTGCCGTTCCGCGAATCCGCTGGGTTTGCCGAGGTGAAGGAGGCCGTCCTGTTCGGGATCGAGCGCGTGCAGCCGGGCGAGCGTTTCCGCCAGCGCGTCGATCAGCCAGCCGCTGTCATCGCCAGACAGACGCTCGGGCAGGCTGCCGCCGATCGCGAGGCCGGGGCGATAGTCGAGCAGCTGGAAAGGGGCGCCGATGACGGATGCATCGGCACAGAAGGCCACGCTGCGGGGGGCGAGCGGGAAGATCGGGTGCAGGGCAGACAGCACCCGCGCTTCGCGCGCCATGTCGGACGCGCCATGGGCGAGATCACCGGCGGGCGGGCGGCGGAACACGGCCGGGGCGCCATCCACGGACACAAGATAGTTGAGGTTGGCGAGGCCGCCGGCGAACTGGCGGGCGGGCGCGGAATCGAGCGTCAGGCCCTGCGATTGCAGCCAGAGGCCGATCGCTGCCCAGTCCTGCGGCAGGGGGTCGGTGCGGAACATCCGGCCCTGCTGTCAGGATTTGGGTGCGGTGTCTTTCGATTTCGGCTCACCCTCTTCCTTCTGCGGGCTGGCGGCCGGCGCAGCGCCGGGCGCGGGCCGGGCCGAGCGGACAACGCCGGAAAAGGCGCGGGGCAGGCTGAGTTTCGATTCGGAACTGCTGATGATGCGGCAATCCCCGCCGAAGAAGGGGCGGGGGCAGATCTGCCAGGGCTGCCCCTCCACCACCCGGATCGAGCGGGGCGAAAAGCTCATGTTCGGGCTTTCGCTTTCCAGATTGTAGCGCGCGCCCTGGAAATGGCGCTGGCTGAACATGGCGACTTCGGCCGTCGCCGGGGCCGCCGCGGCCAGCGCGGCCGCAAGCATCAGCACCCGCATCCTCAGTATCCCGTCTGCACGCAGAGGACATCGGCCAGATAGACCCGGCGATTTTCGGTTTCCATCAGCTGTCTGGCGGAGCCGCGCCAGCCGGCGTCGACGCAGAAGCGATCCGCCGTTTCGGCGGCGCAGGCGGATGTCGCGTTGCCGTTCGGGCAGGCGAGGACACGGCTGTTCCCCCGGCGCGGCGCTGGGAAGAATTCGGACGCCATCCCTTTCAGGCGCTGGCCGCCGATGGCCCCGCCGCCCCAGCCGCCGCCGCCCGCCACGCGCATCGAGTGCAGCGGCCCGGGCCAGCCGAAGCTGCGGCGCAGGTTGCCGTCTGAACTGGTGACGGTGAGGCAGCGGCCCCGGAAATTGGGTTCCGGGCACAGTTCCCACCGGCCGCTGCCGACGCGGATCGAGGTGATCTGGAAGTTGAGCTGCATGTTGGGGTTGGCGCCGTTCACGGCGACGGCAGGGCCGCTGAAATTCGCGTCGCGATAGACGGTGGCCGTCTGCGCCTGCACCGGCGCGGCGGCTGCAAGGCCCGCTGCCGTCATTGCCAGGAATGCTGCTTTCATCGGATCCTCCCCTCGGTGCCCTGCGCCTAGTGCTAGCGCGGCTGCCGGGCGCTTGCCAATGCCCAGTTTCGTGCGGACTGATGATGGCCGCCATGACATGGCGCAATTGGTGGGGAGGATCGGGATGCGGGGATCAAAGGGCTGGCTGCTGGCGGCTGCAATGCTGGCCGGCACACCGGGGCTGGCGCAGGCGGTTTCGCCGCAGACGCGGGCGGCCAACGCTGCGGTGCTGAAGGGCCTGCCGGCCGACGACGGGCAGGACGCGGACTTCGCGGCGCGCGGCTTCCTGGGCACGCATCCCGCGCCCACGATCCCGCGGGACGACGGCAAGGGCGTTGCCTGGGATTTCGCCGCGCTCGACCGGTTGAAGGGCCCGGCGCCGGCCAGTGTGAACCCGTCGCTGTGGCGGCAATCGCGGCTGATGGCGAAGCACGGGCTCTTCAAGGTGACCGACCGCGTCTATCAGGTGCGCGGCTTCGACATTTCCGTGATGACGGTGATCGTGGGCGACCGGGGCTATATCCTTGTCGATCCGCTGCTGTCGGTCGAGCCGGCGCGCGCGGCGCTGGCGCTGGTGCGGCAGAAGGTGGGCGACAGGCCGGTGACGGGGCTGATCTATACCCACAGCCATGGCGACCATTTCGGCGGCGCAGCGGGCGTGCTGGGGGAGGCGGATGGCAGGACGGTGCCGATCCTGGCGCCGGACGGCTTCCTGGAGCATGCCGTTTCCGAGAATGTGATTGCTGGCAACGCGATGAGCCGTCGCGCGCTCTATCAGTTCGGTGCCAATCTGCCGTTCGGGCCGGACGGGAAGGTGAACAGCGGGATCGGGCCGGCGATTTCGTCCGGCGCGACGAGCCTGCTGCCGCCGACCGATGTGGTGAAGGCGACGGGCGAGACGCGCGTGATCGACGGCGTGACGTTCGTATTCCAGCTGACGCCCGACACCGAGGCGCCGGCGGAGATGAACTTCCACCTGCCGCAGTTCCGCGTGCTGCATCTGGCGGAGAACGCCAACGCCACGATGCACAACATCCTGACCCCGCGCGGGGCGCTGGTGCGGGATACCAAGGGCTGGGCGGATTATCTGACGGAGGCGCTGCGCCTTTACGGCGCGAATAGCGATATCGTGGCGACGAGCCACGGCTGGCCGCGCTTTGGGCAGGCGGTGGTGCAGGACTATGTTGCCAGCCACCGCGACGCCTATAAATATCTGCACGACCAGTCCGTCCGCCTGATGAACAAGGGGCTGACGAAGGACGAGATTGCGGAACAGATCGAACTGCCGCCCGCGCTGAAGGCCCGCTGGTTCAACCGGGGCTATTACGGCACCATGAATCACAATTCGAAGGCGGTCTATCAGCGCTATCTGGGCTGGTATTCCGGCAATCCGGCCGAACTGCACCGGCACCCGCCCGAAGCGCTTGGCGCGCGCTATGTGGAGGCGCTGGGCGGGGCGGACCGGGTGGTCGCGCTGGCGAAGGCGGCGGCGGCATCCGGCGATTACCGCTGGGCTGCCACGCTGCTGGATCATCTGGTGTTTGCCGGCGCCGCCGGGCCGGAGGCGAAGGCGCTGCTTGCGGACGGCTACCGGCAGAT